>DEJD01000044.1:4026-4937 GCA_002353215.1 Prevotellaceae bacterium UBA2757 | reverse complement strand
GAGAACAGAAAGAGGAGGTATATAAGAGTTCGGTTAGTGGTTAGTGGTTAGCGGTGAGTGGTTAGCGGTTAGAGGTTAGCGAATTAAAAATTAAAAATAAAAAATTAAAATGAAAATAAGAAGGAGCTGTGCAGTGATGCGTAGCTCCTTTTTATTGTTTCTTTGAGTTATAGGTTTACTTCCAGTTCGACGGGGCAGTGGTCGCTGCCGAGGATGTCGGTGTGGATTCGGGCTGCTACGAGGTTGTCTTTGATTCGCTCGGAACAGAGCCAGTAGTCGATACGCCAGCCGGTGTTCTTTTCGCGGGCATGGAAGCGGTAGGACCACCAGGAGTAGATGTCTGTCTGCTGGGGATAGAAGTGACGGAAGGTGTCGATGAAACCGGCTGAAAGGAGTTCGGTGAATTTCTCCCGTTCTTCATCGGTGAAACCGGCATTCATGTGGTTGGTCTTGGGATTTTTCAGGTCTATTTCCTGATGTGCCACGTTCATATCGCCACATACGAAGACGGGTTTCTGCTGATCGAGACGGGTGAGGTAGAGGCGGAAGGCATCGTCCCAAGTCATGCGGTTGGAGAGTCGGCGGAGTCCGTCCTGTGAGTTTGGAGTATAGACCGTAACGACGAAGAAGTCGGCATATTCCAGTGTGATTACTCTGCCTTCGGTGTTCATGTCTGCCCAGCCGTCGTCGGGCATCTGGTCGATGATGTCCTGTGGCAGTCCGTAGCTGACGTTGAGAGGGTGGTGCTTGGTGTAGATGGCTGTGCCGCTATAACCTTTTTTCTCGGCATAGTTCCAGTAGGATTCGTAGCCCGGGAACTGAAGGTCGAGTTGTCCCTGCTGGATTTTTGTTTCCTGCAGACAGAAGAAATCCGCGTCGAGTGCGGCAAAGGTATCGCTGAAGCCTTTACC
>DEJD01000044.1:2339-3913 GCA_002353215.1 Prevotellaceae bacterium UBA2757 | reverse complement strand
GTGGAAGCAGTGGGTAGCTGCCAGATTGTGGCATGAGTGACCTTTCTGTGAAATCTTGATGTAGTCCCAAAGCAACTGCTTGTAGTCTGGGTGAGCACAGTTCTCGATGATGGCTTCAGCACGCTGCATTGGTCCCTTGCCGCGAAGGTCGGCAACGCCCTGTTCTGTTACGATGATGTTTACATCGTGTTCTGTGTGGTCGATGTGTGAGCAGAATGGTACGATTGATGAAATCATGCCACCCTTTGCCACTGACGGACAGGTGAAGATAGAGAGGAATGCATTGCGCTCGAAGTCGCCACTGCCACCGATTCCGTTCATCATCTTTGTACCGCAAATCTGGGTTGAGTTAGCGTGGCCGTAGATGTCAACTTCGATAGCTGTGTTGATGGCGATAAGTCCGAGTCGGCGAATTACTTCTGCGTTGTTTGAGATTTCAGACTGACGCAATACGAGTTTGTCCTTGAAGAATTCGATATTGTCGTAGATGCTCTGCAGTTTATCGTTGGTAACGGTAAGAGAACATGTAGATGCACACTTTACCTTGCCTTCGAACATAAGGTCAACGATAGCGTTCTGAAGCACCTCTGTGTAGATTTCCATTGCAGGCATCTCAGGGTTTGAACCGAGTGCGAAGAGGATGGCGTTGGCTGTAGTGCCCACACCGCTTTGGAATGGGAGGAAGCCAGGAGGGATGATGCCGCGCTTCTTTTCGCCCATAAGGAAGTGTGCTACGTTTTCACCAATCTTGTCTGTGATTGGGTCGGCATCCTTGAATGAACGTGCTTCGTCAGGAATATCACATTCTACAACACCTACGATTTTCTTAGGGTCAATCTGCAGGTATGTGGTACCGATGCGGTCTGTAACCTTCTCAATCATGATAGGCTTGCGCTGTGGTGGGTCGAGTGGTTCGTACACATCGTGGATACCTATTGACTTAGGTGAGTGGAATGCGTTGAGTTCGATGATGACACCCTTCTTTGCCAAACGGGCTATGGTAGGAGAGATACCACCTGCGGCAGTCAGATATACTTTGCCGTCGTCTTCAATAGCGCAGACTTCGATGATAGCCCAATCTACATCGCCAAGGAATCCGTAGCGAAGGTCCTGTGCCATCATACCGAGGTGAATGTCCTGATATGCGAGTTCACCATTGTTTACATGCTTGCGGAATGTAGGATTGGTAGTGTAAGGAGCACGGTAACGGATAGCGTGTTCGTCGGAGAGGAGTCCGTCGCAAGACTGACCTGTTGATGCACCTGTGAAGATGCCGATCTGATATGGTCTGCCTGCTTCGTGTTCTGCATGAGCAATCTTAGCAATTTCTGCTGTCACTGCCTTTGGAGTACCTGCCGGGGTGAATCCAGACAGTCCGATGTTGTCTCCGTTCTTAACCAATGCTGCTGCCTCCGCAGCGGTAATTCTTGTAAAAGCCATAATTGTTGTATTACCTTATTTATAATCGTTTATGAATGTTTTAACGCTTATGAAATTATCTTGTTTGCTCCAGATGTGATTTTCACATATTCAGGATGTTCTTTTGCAAAGTTGTCAATGTAGCGGATGCGTTT
>DEJD01000044.1:0-2278 GCA_002353215.1 Prevotellaceae bacterium UBA2757 | reverse complement strand
AAACCGTAGTTGATGGCTGTGCCGAACATCTTCATTGTCGGCGACAGACACATATATGCGTTGACCAGTGGTGGAATGCTGAATCCGAGAGCTCTGATTTCACGGTTCAGCACCCTGTAGTCTTCCTTGAAGTCGTTGTAACAGAAGATCTTGTCGAATATCTCCTTGTCGTGTTCCAGAGTAAGTGGTTTTGTCGGGATGACGAGGTTCTGTTTGTCTGGAAAGTGTTTCTGCAGGAAATACAGAATCATATCACGTCCCATACGGTTGTAGGAAGGATACATAGTCACCTTGCCGAAGTAGTATTTGCAGCCAGGCATGATAACTGCAAGGGCTCCCAGTCCGTCCCACAGGTTGTCGAGAGCGAAGATAGCTTTCGAACCGGCACGTGTTGACTGGTATTCAAGAGTGACGAACGAGCGACCCAGTTCGATGGTATAAGGCAGGTAGTCTTTGATGAATTCATCGGAGAAATGGAACATGTGACTGGTTGCCAGAATCGGTTGCCCCTCCTTGTCGAACCGTATATCCGGACCGAGGATATAGCGATAGCCGCCTATGATTTTCTGTACTTCAGGGTCCCATACGATGAGTTGCTTGTAGGGATTCTCCATAGTATCGAATTCATCCAAATCACAGTCTAAACCTGTGCCACCACCAGCAGCGCGGAAAGCGATTTCGCGCAGACGACCTATTTCGCGCAATACGTTTGGCGAATCCTGCCAGGTCACGATGTATATTTCGTTGTTGCTACGGCTTGTCATGCGCAGCTGCTTGTCTGGGGTCAGTTCCTGACGTAGAACCTCCACAGGGATTGGTGCGATAATTTCTTGCTCCATTATGCCTTATTTAATTCATATACTTTGTCTTCTACCCACGCAGCCCATTCGGATGGGGTCTTAGATGGGTCTGTAAATGTCTGCCAGGGGATGGGTTTGCCAAAGGTTACGATAAATTCCTTACCTCTGTTTTTGTACATTTCATCGGGCAGATACAGCATTGCTATATTTATCTTGAGGTGTAGTTTTTTGCACCATCGTGCTATGTTGTAGAATTTCTCTGAGTTGTGTCCCGAGAAATGTACAGGAATAACATCGTGTTTGTATTCTATACTTTTCGATACGAAGGTTTTCTTCCAAGGCAAGTCGTGAATCTGTCCGTCGTCGCCTTTTCTCGAACACAGTCCTGCTGGAAACATCACTACGTTTTTCTCACTGGAAAATGCCTTTTCAATCATCTGCGGAAGCTGCCTGCTCTGAGCCCCTGTCTTGTTGATAGGAACGCATAGCGGAGCCAGACCTTTCAGGTTCATAAGCAGGTCGTTTACAAGATACACCATCTTGCTATCCCATTTGCCGCAAACTATACTGCCTAAGGCAAGTCCGTCCTGACCGCCAAGAGGGTGATTGGAAACAATGGTGAAGTATCTGCCGTCTTCATTGCCCGGCAGTGCATCGAGCCCTTCGGTTATCACCCCGTCTATATTGGTTTGTACTTTTATGCGGTTGCCAAGATAGTTCAGACATCCGTCGAGCCATTCTTTACCCTCAAGTCCTTTGCCTTCCCCCGTCAGATAGAAGTTTATGAAGTCCTGATGCAGAATCTTCTTGAGCCAATTGACTAAGAATCCCGGAACCAACTTCGATTTATTTCCAAGTTTATCCCTCAAGATCTTATCAATATCAACTCTAAAATCCAGTTCCTCGCTTTCCATTAAACTCTTTTATTGATTCAGTTATCAAATAATGCGCGAAGTTACGATATTTTAATGAAACAACGTACTATAAAGAATAAAAAATGCACAAAAAATGCCATATCGTGTAATGATATGGCAAAATAGAATGTTTATTGTGGGTTAGTTAGGGAATTTTTGTGCTTTAGTTACAGAAATTTATTTTGCAAGTTCAGCACAGATTTTATCCTGTATTTTATGTCCTATGTTTGATTTGAGAACTCCGTTGTTGATAATTGCAAATGCCAGCAAATGTCCGTTTGAGGCAGTTACATAACCGGCAAGGGAAGATACACCGGTTACTGTGCCGGTTTTTGCAAATACATGACCTTGTGCCGGTTTGCGAATCATACGTTTTTCCAACGTTCCGTCCTGACCGGCAATAGGCAGGGTAGGCATAAGCGTGTCGAAGATGCGTTTGTTGTTGTAAGCATAACGAAGCATGCCTACGAGTGTTGACGGGGTGAGGAAATCGTAAGGGGAGAGTCCGCAACCGTCATGAACCTTCACCTTCCATGTGTTCACTCCTGCTTTCTTGAGCACACT
>DEJD01000001.1:3682-3840 GCA_002353215.1 Prevotellaceae bacterium UBA2757 | reverse complement strand
ATTACAGCTGTAGAAGTAGATGGAGTCTTCGACGATTGTCAGGCACTTGTGAAGAATGCCTTCATGGACGAAGAACTAAACCATCACATGAAACTGACTAGTGCCAACTCCATCAATGTAGCTCGTTTCCTCCCTCAGGCATTCTATTATTTCTATGC
>DEJD01000001.1:3225-3657 GCA_002353215.1 Prevotellaceae bacterium UBA2757 | reverse complement strand
CCTTCTGGCAACTTCGGTAATATCTGTTCTGCCCTCTTTGGCAAACGCATGGGACTGCCTGTAAAGCGATTCATCGCAGCTAATAATGCCAACGACATATTCTTTAAGTATTTGCAGACAGGAAAGTACGAACCGAAATCGTCCGTACAGACTATTGCCAACGCTATGGATGTGGGCGACCCTTCAAACTTCGCCCGTGTCTATGACCTCTATGGCAAGAGTCACGAGGCTATCTGCAACGACATCAGCGGAGCTACATATTCCGATGCACAGATAGCTGATACCATCCGTGAAGTAAAACAGCAGACAGGATATGTATGCGATCCTCACGGAGCTTGCGGTTATCGTGCTCTGAAAGAAGGACTTCGTCCGGGTGAAACTGGCGTATTCCTCGAAACAGCGCACCCTGCTAAGTTCAAGGATACTGTTGAT
>DEJD01000001.1:0-3179 GCA_002353215.1 Prevotellaceae bacterium UBA2757 | reverse complement strand
CCTATGACTAAGGACTTCGCTGCGTTCAAGGCGTTCCTTATGAAGCAACCATAACAAATTCATATATTCATGGCAAATAAACAACAGAAGCGTGAACAGGTACACAAGTTCGCATTGAAGGCGGCACTCGTGCTCGTCTCCACATTCGTTATCGTGTTTTTCTTGCCTCGTAGTGGTAAGTTCTCCTACGACTATTCGGTTGACAAACCCTGGCGCTACGGACAACTCATCGCCACATTCAAGTTTCCCATCTATAAAGATGATGCTGTGGTGAAACATGAGCGCGATAGTGTCCTTCGTCGTTTTCAGCCTTACTTCAACCTCGATGAAGAAGAGGAGAAGAAGATGTTGAAGAATCTTTACACTACAAAACTGGACGAGTGGAAGTTCCAGAATGCCAGTTTATACGTGAAACACATCGCCGAGATGCTCGTAAAGATATATGGCAAGGGGGTTATCTCCTCTGATGAGTACGACAAGCTCACCGCCAGTGGAGTCAAGGCTATTCGTGTCGTCAAGAACAACGAAGCCCAAGTGGTTCCGCTTACTGATGTTTATACTACACGTTCTGCCTACGAATATATAATGAAGAGCGACTCTATCGGCTATTCTAAGGTGGTCATGCAACGACTCAACCTCTTCGAGTTGCTTGTTGCCAACTTGAAATACGACAAGGTAAAGTCCGAGAATACAAAGAACGACCTTCTCTCCAGTGTGTCACTTGCCAGTGGTCTTGTGCAGAGTGGTCAGAAAATCATCGACCGAGGTGAAATCGTAACTCGTGAGACGTATAACATCCTCCGTTCCTACGAGCGCGAAGCAGACAAACACATCTCCTCTGAAGAGAATATCCCTTATATGCTCATCGCCCAGACGGTATTCGTATCCTGTGTGCTCATCATCCTCATCTGTTATCTGGGCTTGTTCCGAAACGACTACTATGACAAAATCCGTACCGTAGTCCTTCTCTTCTCGCTTCTGGTATTCTTCTGTGTAATTGCCAGCATCATGGTTTCACATAAGTTCATGCACATCTTCATGTTGCCATGCACTATGTTGCCTATCATCATACGTGTGTTCATGGATAGCCGTACAGCCTTCATGTTCCATTGTGCCACAGTAGCCATCATATCACTCATACTCAGTTCTCAATACGAATTTCTGCTTATGCAGCTCCTCTCCGGTATGATAGCCATTCAGACCATGCGCGAACTCTCCCAGCGTTCTCAGATCATTCGTACGGCAGTCATCATACTTCTTTCCTATTGCGTGTTCTACGCAGCCTATGCTGTGATTATCGAAGGCGATATAATGAAGATTGATACCCATCCGTTCGTCTATTTCTTCATAAACTGTGTACTGCTTCTCTTTACCTATCCGTTGCTTTACCTCCTTGAGAAGGGATTCGGATTTATCTCCGACGTAACCCTTGTCGAACTCTCCAATAACAATAACCCTCTCCTGCAACACATGTCTGAAATAGCCCCTGGCACCTTCCAACATTCTATGCAGGTGGCAAACCTTGCCAGCGAGGTGGCACGTAAGATTGGAGCCAGAGCACAGCTCGTTCGTACAGGAGCTCTCTATCACGACATAGGCAAGACAGAACGCCCTGTGTTCTTCACGGAGAACCAAAGCGGCATTTCGCCTCATAAACATCTTTCACCGCAGAAATCGGCAGAAGTGATTATTGCTCATGTGGCAAACGGATTAGCCCTCGCCAGCAAAAACAACCTTCCCGACAGTATAAAGCGGTTCATTGCCACCCATCATGGCAAGGGAATGGCGAAGTACTTCTATATTACTTATAAAAACGAACATCCCGACGAGGAGATCGACACATCTCTCTTCACCTACCCGGGACCAAACCCCGCTACAAAGGAAGAGGCAATACTCATGATGGCAGACTCCGTTGAGGCTGCATCGCGCTCCCTCCCTGAATACACCGAAGAGAGCATATCCAATCTGGTTGATAAGATTATCGACGGACAGGTGGCAGACGGTTTCTTCCGTGAGTGCGACATCACCTTCCGCGACATTGAAGTAGCCAAGGATACGCTTAAGGAGAAACTGAAAACTATCTATCACACACGTATCAGTTATCCTGAACTCAACGACTTCGCAACTGTATAGTCTCGTTTATTGTAATGGATTTTGATAAATAATCTCTAATTCTTGATAGAGATAAAATAAAAATCGCTAACTGATTAAAAGTTAGCGATTTTCTTTGTGGTACCACCAGGATTCGAACCGGGGACACACGGATTTTCAGTCCGATGCTCTACCAACTGAGCTATGGCACCATCGTTGTTTGCGGGTGCAAAGGTATGAATAATTGTTGAAAGGGCAAAATAAAATGGAGGGAAATTTTAAATCTGTTATAATTTTAGCGATTTTGTTGCAAGTTTTTCATATTTTATGTACTTTTGCCCTGTTTGGGAAACAGTTAAACTCTTATCACCTATTTGTTCTCCCTGACACAGAGTCAACCTGTGAAAAGAATTTTTAAAATATATATAGTAATCGTTATGAAAATCAAAACGCTAAAGACATGGGCCATGATTGTGGCAGCGGTGTCTGTCGGGTTCACATCATGTAACCTCGACATTCCACAAGAGATTCCATCATCGTTCGATACGATGGTAGTAGAAAAGTCCGACATCACTATTCCTCTCAAGTTTAGTGCCAAGATGAAGGGTAAGACCGATGTAAACATCACTCCTCAGGTGAGTGGCCAGCTGATGCAGATATGTGTCGTTGAAGGTGAAAAGGTGCAGAAGGGACAGACCCTCTTCATCATCGACTCACGTAATGCACAGTTGGAACTTGAAGCAGCACAGGCAAATTTCGAAGCAGCTGTAGCAAGAGAGAGCAGTGCAAAACTCGAGTACGAATCTAACAAGAACCTCTTTGAGAAGAATATTGTAAGTAGCTACATGCTCGACAACTCACTCAATTCTTATCGTCAGGCTTCGGCAGCTGTAGCTCAGGCTCGTGCTTCTATGAACCGTGCTAAGGTAAACCTCGGTTTCTGCACTGTATCAGCTCCTGTAGCCGGTATCATCGGTGAAATTCCTGTACGTGCTGGCGATCAGGTGTCTCCTATGGTTCAGCTTACCATGTTGAGTGGCAACACCGACATGACTGCAGAGTTCTCTGTTACCGAGTCTGTCGTAGAG
>DEJD01000084.1:6417-7258 GCA_002353215.1 Prevotellaceae bacterium UBA2757 | reverse complement strand
GAAGTACTGAAGGATATAAACTCAGTCTTTGAAAATGGAAGGGTAAACCTTATCATCGGACAGTCGGGCTCTGGTAAGACTGTGCTTATGAAGAATATAGTAGGACTTCTTACTCCTACCAGCGGGCGTATCATGTACGATGATCGCGACTTCGTGGCAATGACGAAGAAAGAGAAAATTATGCTTCGTCGCGAGATGGGTATGATATTCCAGTCTGCAGCACTCTTCGACTCACTTTCTGTGCTCGATAATGTGATGTTCCCCCTTGATATGTTCAGCGATATGTCTTATGAGGACAGGGTGAGACGTGCTAAGTTCTGTCTTTCACGTGTCAATTTGGCGGGGGCAGAAAAGAAATATCCGGGCGAGATAAGTGGCGGTATGCAGAAACGTGTGGCTATAGCCCGTGCTATTGTGTTGGAACCTAAATACCTTTTCTGTGACGAACCCAACAGCGGACTCGACCCGAAGACCAGTATCGTCATCGACGAACTCATCTCCGGCATTACCCACGAAGATAATATCACAACCATCGTTAATACCCATGATATGAATAGTGTTATGGGAATCGGTGAACATATTACCTTTATCTGTGAGGGCAGGGCAGAGTGGAGTGGTTCGAAGGATGAAATCATGGATACAGATAACAAAAAACTGAACGACTTCATATTTGCCAGTGATATACTTCGACAGGCAAAACAACTCCACGACCAAAAACGACAGGGATGATAGTTTGTATAGCCGAAAAACCTTCTGTAGCACGCGATATAGCCAATGTGCTTGGTGCAAAGGAAACCAAGCAGGGGTATATCGAGGGTAATGGCTATCAGGTTACGTGGAC
>DEJD01000084.1:6099-6398 GCA_002353215.1 Prevotellaceae bacterium UBA2757 | reverse complement strand
GAACTGAAAGAACCCCGTGAATATAATGAGCGCTGGCAACGTTGGGATATATGGGATTTGCCAATGATTCCGCAGCGTTACGGTATCCGCCTGAAGGATGATGCCGGAATCAAGAAACAGTTTTCTATTATCGAAGGGCTTTTCAAGAATGCTGAGATGATTATAAACTGCGGTGATGCCGGTCAGGAAGGTGAACTCATCCAACGGTGGGTGATGCAGAAGGCAGGTGTGAAGTGTCCCGTAAAGCGACTGTGGATAAGTTCCCTTACCGAAGAAGCAATTCGTGAGGGTTTTCAGAC
>DEJD01000084.1:2361-6033 GCA_002353215.1 Prevotellaceae bacterium UBA2757 | reverse complement strand
GGCGACTGGACACTTGGACTTAATGCCACACGCCTCTACACCATGAAATACCAGCAGCAGCGCGGACAAGTACTCTCTATCGGTCGTGTGCAGACTCCTACACTAGCTCTGATCGTAAACCGTCAGAAGGAAATAGAAGATTTCGTTCCCCGACAGTCCTGGCTTCTTACCACTCTTTATCGTGATGTGAAATTCACTGCTGTCACCATAGATGAAGATGCTGAGGCGGAGAAAGCCAGCGAGGCAGCAGAGGGGAAGTCGGCAAAGAGTAAGACTCCAAGTTATAAACAGATTGAATTCGAAACTGAAGCTGCTGCTCTTGATGTTCTTCGCAGTGTCAAAGACAAACCGCTTACAGTAATAGATATACAGAAGAAAAAAGGTACGGAAGCACCTCCGCGTCTTTACGACCTTACTTCCCTGCAGGTGGATTGCAATAAAAAATTCAGCATGTCTGCCGAACAGACTCTGCAGACAATCCAGTCGCTTTACGAGAAGAAATTCACTACATATCCTCGTGTAGATACTACGTTCCTCCCCGATGACATATACCCGAAATGTCCAGGCATTCTACGAGGTCTTCGTGGTTACGAACAGTTTACCCAACCGCTTGAAGGTAAAACTCTAATAAAATCAAAGAAAATATTTGATTCCTCGAAGGTTACTGACCACCATGCTATTATTCCTACTGGTGTTCCGGCACAGTCTATGACTGATATGGAAAAGCGTGTTTACGACCTCGTGGCTCGTGCTTTCATAGCTGCATTCTACCCCGACCTTAAGTTTGAAACAACCACCGTCTTCGGTGAATGTCAGGAAGCTGGTGTTCTCTTCCGTACATCCGGGCGCACCATTATCGATGAAGGGTGGAAGGTTATCTACAAAAAGGAGACGAAGGAGTCAGCTGATGATGAGGAAAACGGCGAGAATGTAGAAAATACGCTGCCTGTATTCAAGAAAGGGGAGAGCGGACCTCATGTGCCTTCGCTTGCAGAAAAATGGACTCAGCCTCCCAAACCCTATACAGAGGCTACTCTGTTGCGCGCTATGGAAACGGCTGGTAAGTTTGTTGATGACGACGAACTGCGTGATGCTATGAAGGAAAACGGAATAGGTCGTCCAAGTACCCGTGCAGCAATTATAGAGACTCTGTTCAAGCGCCGTTATATCAAGAAAGAACGAAAGAATCTCGTACCCACTCCTACGGGTATCGAACTGATAAACCTCATACACGAAGAACTCCTCAAAAGTGCCGAACTGACAGGTATTTGGGAGAAGAAACTGCGTGATATAGAATATCATAAATACTCTGCCCAGCAGTTTATAGATGAACTTAAGCAGATGGTTGTCGATATTGTGACTACAGTGCGTAACGACAACTCCAATCGACACGTTGTATATACTACAGACGAAGAACTGAAAAAGAAAAAGTCGTCCGCAGCTCCAAAGGCAGTTCGTCGTGAGGGCGAGTCGCCTGCAGGTTTCAAACCGCGAGGAAAGAAAAGCGATACTGCAAAGAAAACGGAGCAGAACAAAGTGGCGGATTCGAACAGTACTACTGCCTTTAACGAAGACCAGTGGATAGGGATGACCTGTCCTGTCTGCAAACAGGGAACGATAATAAAAGGCAAGTCCGCTTATGGCTGTTCCAGATGGCGCGAAGGGTGTTCGTATCGTATGCCTTTTGAGGATGTCAAAAAAAAGGGTGATTAAAATATAACTATGTAAGTAAAAAATATTTATATTTGCAGGGTTAATTATTTTGATACGGAAAATACTTCTTAGAAAACTATAAAAAACCAATAAAATACATGGAAAGTAAAATTCAAGAACTGACAGAGAAACTCCTTCGCGAGGGAGTTGAGAAGGGTAATGCTGAAGCAGCCCAGATTGTTGCTGCCGCAAATGAACAGGCTGCAAAGATTATTGCTGATGCAAAGGCTAAAGCTGCCGAGATAGAAGCAGATGGTAAGAAGAGTGTCAAGTCTATGGAAGAGAACACTAAGTCGGAAATCAAGATGTATGCTTCTCAGGCATTGAACGCCCTCAAGAGTGAAATCGCAAATGTCGTTGGCGACAAGATTGTCAAAGAAACTGTAGGTGCTATTACTGCAGACAAGGATTTTATGAACGAATTCATGCTTAAGTTGGCAGAGAAATGGGGCGCAAACGAAGAAATCGTTATCAGTACTCAGGATGCTGCTTCGCTTAAGGCTCTCTTTGCAAAGAAGGCAAAGGCTCTGTTGGACAAAGGTGTGAAGATCGAACAGGTAAACGGTCAGGCTACTGCATTTACTATTCAGCCTGCTGACGGTTCATATAAGGTAAACTTCGGCGATGCAGAATTTGAAGAGTACTTCAAGGGATTCCTGCGTCCTCAGTTGGTAGAGATGATTTTTTAATGCATAATCTGACCAGTTCAGGAATTATGCATTATGCATTAAGAAATATGCATTGATTTAGTTTATGGCGAATTACTATTGTATGATGGCAGGTTTGCCCGACATTACGCTTGACAGCCCTATGCCGGTCACCTTTTCTGCTATTCGCGAAGAAATGGATATGACTCTTAACGATGATGACAGAGAACTCATCTTCTATTTCTTCCTGGAAAACGATTGCAAGAATCTTGTGCGCCTGCTTAAGAATCCCGATGCGGAAATCAATCCTAACTGCAACTACACCATGGAGCAGTACAGGGATATGATTACGTCGGCGCGTGAGATGAACTTCAACGTCCACCGCTATCCTTCTTTTATGTCTGTATTTGCCCGTGAATACAACTTCAACAAAGACATAAAAGGCTGGTATGCCGAGGATGCTATGCAGTATCAGTTCCTGCAGTATGCCGCTCAGTGTCCTAACAAGATGATACGTGAGTGGTACGAACTGAATCTTAATATTAACAATGTGCTCACAGCGATGATTGCCCGCAAGGAAGGATGGAATGTAGCTGATTTCATCCAGGGCGATAACGATGTGACGGAAATGATTCTCAATAACAACACGAAAGACTTCGACCTCTCTTTCCAGTACGACTACGTCAAAGATCTCATGCAGATTGTCGAATGTGACGACCCGGTACTGAAGGAGAAGAAAATCGATGCCTTCAAATGGGCTTGGCTCGAAGAACGGACATTCTTCGATATATTCTCTATCGAAGCCGTGTTTGCCTATCTCTGCAAGATGCAGATGCTCGACCGCTGGGAACGCCTCGACCCGGACAAGGGTAGGGAATCGTTCAAGCAGATAATCGAGAACCTGCGCAGCGAAGCACAAGTGCCGGAGGAGTTCCGCATGAAGTCTCCTTATAGCAAGCAATGACATTTCCGTTGCTGATAGAATTATTAAGAAAGTAAAATAGAAAAAACATATATATATGACAAAAGGTACAGTAAGTGGCGTAATTGCCAACATGGTAACTCTCTCTGTTGATGGTCCAGTGTCTCAGGGCGAAATCTGTTACATCGAGACAGGTGGCGACCGTCTTATGTCAGAAGTTATCAAAGTAGTTGGAACCGATGTATATGTTCAGGTGTTCGAATCTACACGTGGACTCAAGGTAGGTGCAACTGCTGAATTTACAGGACACATGCTTGAAGTGCAATTGGGTCCTGGTATGCTTTCGAAGAACTATGACGGTCTGCAGAACGACCTCGACAAGATGGAGGG
>DEJD01000084.1:0-2348 GCA_002353215.1 Prevotellaceae bacterium UBA2757 | reverse complement strand
GAACCCCTCGATGCAGAACGCCTCTGGGATTTCCTGCCTCTCGTAAAGGAAGGTGATATCGTTGGCGGAAGTGCATGGCTTGGAGAAGTAGAGGAAAACTCTCAGAAACTGAAGATTATGGCTCCGTTCCAGCTCGTCGGCACTGCTAAGGTGAAAAGCATCGCAAAAGCTGGTCAGTACAAGATTCACGACACTATAGCTGTGCTCGAGAAGGCTGACGGCAGCGAGATAAAGGTAGATATGGTTCAGCACTGGCCTGTTAAGTTTGCAATGACAAACTACAAGGAAAAACCACGTCCATTCAAACTCCTCGAGACCGGTGTGCGTACCATTGATACATTCAATCCTATCGTAGAGGGCGGAACCGGATTCATCCCTGGTCCGTTCGGTACAGGTAAGACAGTGCTCCAGCACGCCATCTCAAAACAGGCAGAAGCCGATATCGTTATCATTGCAGCCTGCGGTGAACGTGCAAACGAGGTAGTAGAAATCTTCACTGAGTTCCCTGAACTCATCGACCCTCATACAGGTCGCAAGCTGATGGAACGTACCATCATCATCGCCAACACCTCAAACATGCCTGTTGCAGCCCGCGAGGCATCTGTATATACAGCTATGACTATGGCAGAGTACTATCGTTCTATGGGACTCCGCGTATTGCTCATGGCAGACTCTACTTCTCGTTGGGCACAGGCTCTGCGTGAGATGTCTAACCGTATGGAGGAACTCCCTGGTCCTGACGCATTCCCAATGGACCTCGGTGCTCTCATCAGTAACTTCTACGGACGTGCCGGATATGTATATCTCAACAACGGCGAAGTAGGTTCCATCACATTCATCGGTACCGTATCTCCTGCCGGAGGTAACCTCAAGGAACCTGTAACCGAGAATACCAAGAAGGTGGCTCGCTGCTTCTACGGACTTGAACAGGAACGTGCCGACAAGAAACGTTACCCGGCTGTAAACCCAATCGACTCATATTCTAAATATCTGGAATATCCTGAGTTTGCGGAATACATTTCTAAGAAAATCAACGACCAGTGGATACCTAAGGTTCTGGCTCTGAAGACCCGTATGCAGCGTGGTAAGGAAATCGCAGAACAGATCAACATCCTCGGTGACGACGGAGTACCTGTTGACTATCACGTAGTATTCTGGAAATCTGAAATCATCGACTTCGTAGTCCTTCAGCAGGATGCCTTTGATGAGGTAGATGCCGTAACAAGCATCGAGCGTCAGGAAGCTATCCTTAACCTCGTCACTCAGATTTGCGAAACTGAATTCAAGTTCGATGACTTCCTCTCTGTAGTTGATTTCTTCAAGAAACTCATCAACCTCTGTAAGCAACTTAACTATTCTGAATTCAAGTCTGAACAGTACGATGCATTCTACAATCAGATTCAGGATATGCTGAAACAATAATTATGCATTATGNNATTATGAATTATTAATTAACTCTAAACTCTAAACTCTATAATGGCAACTGCATTCCAAAAGATATATACAAAGATTAGCCAGATTACCAAAGCTACTGTAGCCTTGAAAGCAAAAGGGGTAGGGTACGACGAACTGGCAACTATTAACGGAAAACTTGCTCAGGTAGTGAAAATCGTCGGCGACGATGTCACCCTTCAGGTATTCGAAGGTACAGGTGGCATTCCTACTAATGCCGAAGTGGTATTCCTTGGCAAGGCTCCGTCTCTCAAGGTTAGCGACCAACTCTCAGGCCGTTTCTTCAACGCTTATGGTCAGCCTATCGACGGAGGACCTGAGATTGAAGGTAAGGACGTGGAGATTGGCGGTCCTTCAGTAAACCCTGTACGTCGTCGTCAGCCAAGCGAACTCATCGCTACAGGTATTGCCGGCATCGACCTTAACAACACACTCGTTTCCGGTCAGAAGATTCCATTCTTCGCTGACCCAGACCAGCCGTTCAACGAAGTAATGGCTCTCGTGGCTCTTCGTGCAAAGGCAGACAAGATTATCCTTGGCGGTATGGGTATGACAAACGACGACTACTACTTCTTCAAGAACACATTCTCCAACGCAGGTGCTCTCGACCGTATCATAGCCTTTATGAATACTACCGAAGACCCTGCCGTAGAACGTCTGCTTGTTCCTGATATGGCACTTACCGCAGCCGAGTACTTCGCAGTAGAGAAACATGAGAAGGTTCTCGTTCTGCTTACCGATATGACATCCTATGCCGACTCCCTCTCTATCGTGTCTAACCGTATGGACCAGATTCCATCAAAAGACTCTATGCCAGGTTCACTCTATTCCGACCTCGCAAAGATATACGAGAAGGCAGTACAGTTCCCGGAGTCTGCAGGCGGTGGCAGTATCAC
>DEJD01000124.1:11486-11919 GCA_002353215.1 Prevotellaceae bacterium UBA2757 | reverse complement strand
CGTGCTTGCTGGGCTCTTATGCAATCGGCATCTGGACTGTCCTATTTCTTGTTATCAACTTGATTTATTTCCCCTTGTCGGAGGAGCCGGGGCTGCGTGCACGCTTCGGAAAGGAGTATGACACGTATTGCCAGAACGTGCCTCGATACATACCACGCCTAACACCATGGAAACGGATAGAAGTAGTAGCAGCGGTTATTCGCAAAGGTGATAGGATATTTGCCACGCAGCGTGGATATGGTGACTGGAAGGACTGGTGGGAGTTCCCTGGAGGGAAGATGGAAGTAGGGGAGACTCCAGAGGGTGCGCTGGTGAGGGAGATTCGCGAGGAGCTGTCTGCCGACATCAGCGTGGACCAGTTCCTTTGTACGGTGGAGTACGACTATCCGCAGTTTCATCTTACCATGCATTGCTATCTTTGTTCACTGATGAC
>DEJD01000124.1:9718-11481 GCA_002353215.1 Prevotellaceae bacterium UBA2757 | reverse complement strand
CATCTGAATGAGCATGAGGCAGCAAGGTGGCTCACTAAGGATGATTTGAATAGTGTAAAGTGGCTGCCTGCAGATGCGAAGTTGATATCACATTTAAGATGTCTGAAGGAAGAGAGAAGATGCTGAATTGAGCAATAGAACAGAAATCAAAAACGTTATAAGAATATAAGGCAAAAAAGCAAAATCCGTGTAACTCGTTGAGCTACACGGATTTGATTTTTGATAAGTATTGTTTGTTATCAAACTTACTTCACTTCCTCGAAATCGGCATCCTGAACGTTGTCGCCACCGTTTGACTGGTTGTCGTTGCCTGGCTGCTGACCGCCTTGGAATCCTGCACCTGCTGCACCAGCACCTGGCTGAGCACCTGCAGCGTACATCTTCTGACTTGCTGCCTGCATCTTCTCGTTGAGGGCATTGATAGCTGCATCGATCTGTGCTACATCGCCGCTGTCCTTAGCTTTCTTCAGTTCTTCGATAGCTGCTTCGATAGCTGGCTTGTCTTCTGCTGGAACCTTGTCGCCATTCTCCTTCAGGAAGTTTTCTGTCTGGAATGCTACAGAGTCTGCCTGGTTGATCTTGTCGATACGTTCGCGCTCCTTGTTGTCGGCTTCTGCATTTGCTTCTGCCTCAGCCTTCATACGATCGATTTCCTCCTTAGAGAGACCGCTTGATGCCTCGATACGGATTTCCTGTTCCTTGCCGGTTGCCTTATCCTTAGCTGATACCTTGAGGATACCGTTAGCATCGATGTCGAATGATACTTCAATCTGTGGAACACCACGACGTGCCGGTGCGATACCTGTAAGGTTGAAGTTACCGATTGACTTGTTCTGTGATGCCATTGGACGTTCACCCTGAAGTACGTGGATAGTAACTTCTGTCTGGTTGTCGGCTGCAGTAGAGAAGGTTTCTGTCTTCTTGCAAGGGATGGTAGTGTTAGCTTCAATCATCTTTGTCATGACACCACCGAGGGTTTCAATACCCATTGACAGTGGGGTTACGTCGAGCAGGACGATGTCGCCTACACCTTCTTCCTTGTTGAGGATGGCACCCTGGATAGATGCACCTACTGCTACTACCTCGTCTGGGTTAACACCCTTTGAAGGAACCTTGCCGAAGTAGTCCTGAACAAGCTGCTGAACAGCAGGGATACGGCTTGAACCACCTACGAGGATTACTTCATCGATTTCGCTTGTAGAGATGCCTGCGTCACGGATGGCAGCCTTACATGGTTCGAGACATGCCTGGATGAGGTTGTGTGCAAGACTTTCGAACTTAGCACGGGTGAGTGTAGTTACGAGGTGCTTTGGTACACCGCCTACAGCTGTGATGTATGGCAGGTTGATTTCTGTAGAAGAACCGCTTGAAAGCTCAATCTTAGCCTTTTCAGCAGCTTCCTTCAGACGCTGCATAGCCATTGGGTCTTGTGTAAGGTCGATTCCCTCTGCTGCCTTGAAGTCGCCTGCAAGCCAGTCGATGATTACCTGGTCGAAGTCATCACCACCGAGGTGTGTGTTACCGTTTGTAGAGAGCACTTCGAATACGCCGCCACCGAATTCGAGGATTGATATATCGAAAGTACCGCCACCAAGGTCGAACACTGCAATCTTCATATCTTTGTTGGCTTTGTCGATACCGTAGGCAAGTGCTGCGGCTGTTGGTTCGTTGACGATACGTTTTACGTCGAGTCCGGCAATCTGACCTGCCTCCTTAGTAGCCTGACGCTGAGAGTCGGAGAAGTATGCAGGAACGGTGATGAC
>DEJD01000124.1:7948-9679 GCA_002353215.1 Prevotellaceae bacterium UBA2757 | reverse complement strand
CATAGCAGAAATCTCCTGTGGAGTATAGAGTTTTCCGTCGATGTCAACACGTGGAGTGTTGTTGTCACCGCGCTTTACAGTATAAGGAACACGTGCGATTTCCTGCTGTACCTGATCGTAGGTTTCACCCATGAAACGCTTGATTGAGAATACTGTGTTCTTTGGGTTTGTGATAGCCTGACGCTTAGCAGGATCACCTACCTTACGTTCGCCGTCTTTTACAAAACCTACAACAGAAGGAGTTGTACGCTTGCCTTCGCTGTTTGCAATTACTACAGGCTCGTTGCCTTCAAATACACTGACACATGAGTTTGTTGTGCCAAGGTCAATACCAATAATCTTTCCCATAATTTTATAATGTTTTTGTTGTTAATACTCTTGTTATTTGGTTTGCAGTTCCAGATTTGCTTTTCTGCAGTTTGAAACTGACAGCAGATTAATCTACAAGAAACGTGCCACGTATTTCTAAACTGACATTTGTACTGACAAGGTATGACAAATTGTCAATAAAAAAACTACGGAGAGAAAGTGAAAAATCATAATATTTAAAAGAAATAGGTTGTTTTTTTTCGAAAACATGTATCTTTGTGCAGATAAATTTAAGACTCATGAAAAATTATGTCATATTTGTTCTTTATTTCTGTTTGTGTGGCACAATAGGGGCGCAGGTGGAAGTGACTCCTGAGGATTCGGCTCTTGTTGTGCAATTGTTGCAGAAATCAAAGACTGAACGTGGGGACGAACCACGAATGATTTACTTCGGAAAACAGTTTCTGGGTCTGCCATATGTGGCACATACGCTGGAAAATGGTGACAGGGAACACCTGATTGTGAATCTGCACGGACTTGACTGCACTACGTTTGTTGAGACTGTGGCTGCATTGTCGTTGTGCGATTCGTATGACCAGCGTACTTTCAAGGATTATTGTCAGTGGCTCACCACATTAAGATACCGTCATGGGAAGATGACTGATTACACAAGCCGACTGCATTATTTTACGTGGTGGGGAGAGGATAATGAGCGTTTGGGACTGGTTTGTCAGGTGTTTGACCCGCAGGTGTTTGTAGAGACTCAGACGATAGATATTAGTTATATGACTACTTTTACAAAATATTATAAACATCTGATAAACAATAAGCAATTTATAAAAAAGATAAGTGAGTATGAGAAGGCCTCCAAGGGACAGAAGTTCCGCTATATTCCTAAACGGCTGCTGAATATGCCACAGTCTTCTGCCTTGGGAGTGATACATGATGGAGACATCATTTCTATGCTTACTTCGAAAAAGGGACTTGACACTCAACATATAGGAATTGCCTTTTGGAAAGATGGTAAGTTGCATCTGATGCATGCTTCGAGTCTGTATAAGAAAGTGGTTATGGACAAGACGACATTCTACGACTATGAGGCAAAGCAACCTTCGCATATCGGTATCAGAGTGTATAGGGGAGTGAAGTTCTGAGAAAACAATAATTAGAAAAACAGAAAACGATGAAGAAGAGTTTATTCTTTCTGCTTTCAATGCTTCTGTTTGTCAGTTGTAACGGACAGAAACGTGAAGGAGCAAGCACAGAAGTGGTGCTGGAAACGACATTGGGTGATATACATATCGTGCTCTTTGACGATACTCCAGGACATAGAGACAATATTGTGAAGAATGTGAAGGACGGAAAATACGACGGAGTGACTTTCCATAGGGTGATTCGTAACTTTATGATTCAGACAGGAGA
>DEJD01000124.1:7496-7807 GCA_002353215.1 Prevotellaceae bacterium UBA2757 | reverse complement strand
CGTGACGGTGATGATGAAAATCCTGACAGAATGTCGGATAAATACCAGTTCTATATCATAACAGGCAAGATATGTTCTGATGGCGACCTGGACGGATATGAGTCGGCACGAGAAGAACGTGATGCTCAGATACTGTTTGAGAAAATCTGTAAACAACATCAGAAAGAGATAGATGCTTTAAGGGCAGCCCGTGAACAGAGGCGACTCAGTGATAAATTGGAGACACTGCTCGATGAGGCAAGGATGAAGGTGATGGAAAATCCTCCTATCACTTATACCAGAGCACAACGCTCGGCATATCGCAGCAAGGG
>DEJD01000124.1:7142-7438 GCA_002353215.1 Prevotellaceae bacterium UBA2757 | reverse complement strand
GTGGTGGAGAAAATCCAGAAGATTCGCACCAATGCACAGGATGTGCCTTTGGCAGAAGTAAGAATAAAAAGAGCATATATTAAATAAGTTATGAAAAAGAGAGTGTTTTTAGTGCTTTTAGCGCAACTGATGGTAATGGGGATGTCTGCCCAAGTATCCTTTGGCAAAGCCGAAAAGTTCAACACTGACTGGCTCTTTTTGCGTATAGACACTTTGTGGAATGTGCGTGAACGCTTTCGTAAGGGTGAACGCTTGCCCGAGTCGCGTCCTGATATGAAGGATGCAGATTTTGATGA
>DEJD01000124.1:5851-7014 GCA_002353215.1 Prevotellaceae bacterium UBA2757 | reverse complement strand
TATAACAACTCGGAAGTATATCTCAATGGTCATCTTTTGGGTAAGCGTCCAAGCGGATTTGCTTCGTTTATGTATGATATGACACCATATCTGAACAGAACAGGAGAAAACGTGTTGGCAGTGAGGGTAAACCACAGTGAGGAGAATGATTCTCGATGGTACACTGGTTCCGGTATCTACCGTAATGTGTGGCTTATCAGTGCTCCCGAAGTGCATTTGGCACAGTGGGGAACAGCATACAGACTGAAGACTATCAACAAGAAGAAAGCGGAGCTGGAAGTAGATGTTGAGACTGCTGACTGCAGAACAGAGAAAAGTCCTCTGTCGTTGCAGGCTACAATAGAATTGAAAGATGCAGAGGGTAGGGTTGTGGCAAAGGCAGAACAGAAGATAGGTGCACAGGAAAAGAAAACCGTAAAGCTTAATGTTGCGAATCCACAGCGATGGACTCTTGACAATCCGTATCTCTACACCTTGACCACTCGTCTGTCGAATGGTGACGCATCGGAAGTGAAAGTCGGATTGAGAACACTTCAGTTCTCGCCAGACAAGGGTTTTGCTTTGAATGGTGAATGGATGAAGGTGAAGGGAGTCTGTGTACATGATGATGCCGGTGTATTGGGTACTGCCGTTCCAAAGGAAGTGTGGCGTCGTCGTATTGCAGAACTGAAGTCGTTGGGTGCTAATGCTCTGCGTATGAGCCATAATCCTCATGCTCCAGAACTCTACGACCTGTGCGATGAGATGGGTATGCTTATTATGGATGAGGCTTCCGACGAGTGGGAGTTTCCTAAGCGTAAGTGGCTGAAGGGTTGGAATCAGGGTGCTCCTGGTTTCCAAGGTACATACAGCTATTTTGAAGAATGGATAGACCGTGATGTAGCTGACATGGTGCGTCGCGACCGCTGTCATCCGTCTGTCTTTATGTGGTCTATCGGTAATGAAGTGGATTATCCTAACGACCCTTATTCTCATCCTGTGCTCAATGGTAGCGGTACAGAGTTTACACAACCTGTATATGGAGGATACAAACCTGAACAACCGAATGCTGAGCGCATAGGTCTGATAGCACAGCGATTGTCGAAGATTGTTCGCAGCATAGACACTTCGCGTCCTACAACAGGAGCTTTGGCGGGCGTGGTGATGTCGAACGAAACTGCATA
>DEJD01000124.1:4475-5833 GCA_002353215.1 Prevotellaceae bacterium UBA2757 | reverse complement strand
CGTTATGGAGTGGATCATAAGAAATATCCGAAACGTGTATTGTACGGTTCGGAAAACCGTCACGACCTCGCTGCATGGAAGGCTGTCAGTGAAAATGAACATATCTTCGGACAGTTCCTGTGGACAGGTATAGACTATTTGGGCGAAAGCGGTGTGTGGCCTGCAAGAGGTTCGTCTGCCGGCTTGCTCGACTTGGCAGGACAGCGTAAACCTAACGGTTGGTATCGTGCCGCATTGTGGAGCAATAAGCCTGTGTGCTACATAGGTACTTATGCAGCAGGACCGCAACGCTTCGGTTCGCGTCAGAATAATCAGCGCACTACTTATGTGTCGCCTTATGCCAACGATACATGGAACTACGAAGAAGGACAGAAGGTTCGCGTGGTTTGTTATACGAATGCTAAATCTGCACACCTCAAGCTCAACGGACAGGCTATAGGCGGTGAACCGACCGTAGATGAAAATTCTGGCATCCTCTATTGGGATATAGACTATACACCCGGAATCCTGTCATGTGTAGCGGACAATGGCAGCAGTTATGAGGTGAAGACTGTAAAGGCACCTCATGCACTGAAGGTGACTACCGATTCGTTGGCTCACGTCTTTATAGAAGTGGTTGATGAAGACGGCAATCTTGTGAAGAATGCAGACCATGAAGTGACACTGTTTGTTCGTGGTGCAAGACTCTTAGGTATGGAGAACGGAAACATGTCAGACGTTACAGTTGCAGGTCGTCAGCGCGCTAATCGTTTACGTGTTTACGGAGGACGACTCGTGGCATATATCGACCCTGCAGATGGCGGACAACTGACAATTCGTGCTTCGTCACCTCTTCTGCCCAATCCGACAACCACTATATCCATAAACCGATAGAATGATAAAAATAAAACAATGATAAAGATGACACAAACAAAGTTATTAAGCAAATTGTTTGCCGTAGCGCTTTTGCTGGGCGTAGTTCAAAATGCAGATGCACAACGTAAGGAAACAATCCTCAGAGACGGCTGGCGTTTTACCAGAGCTGAAAAACTCACCGGGACTGATGCTGCACAACCTGAATTCAATGACAAGGGATGGAAGGAAGTGAGTATTCCGCACGACTGGGCCATTGCAGGTCCTTTCGATAAGGAAATAGACAAACAGGTAGTTGCCATAGAGCAGAACGGAGAGAAGGAAGCTACGGAGAAGACCGGGCGCAGTGGTTCGTTGCCTTGGATAGGCAGCGGTTGGTATCGTACCAGTTTTACGGTTGACAAGGATTGTGCAAGAGCCATTCTGAATTTCGACGGAGCAATGGCGGAACCGGAAGTGTATGTTAATGGCAAGAAAGCCGGAGAATGGAAATACGGATATAATGC
>DEJD01000124.1:2757-4432 GCA_002353215.1 Prevotellaceae bacterium UBA2757 | reverse complement strand
TTGGCTGTTCATCTGCAGAACGTGGAGGAGAGCAGCCGCTGGTATCCCGGAGCCGGACTGTATCGTCCTGTGAAACTGATTCAGACAGGTAAAAGTGCTATTGCAGAATGGAGCATTACCGCCAATACGATTAGTGTTAGTCCTGACGACCGCATTGCCGTAGAACAGTTTGGTGCTCAGGCAGTCGGTTTCGGAGGCCAGTTCCTGGGTTTTGACTTCATTGTACGTGTCGGAAACAAAGAAGTGTCCCGACTGGTCAGACTCGACCGCGACGGCAAGGCTACGACTACTGGTACTTACTTTGGTGTTGATTGTTGGTCGCCCGAAACTCCTGCACTCTACGACCTGACAGTAGAACTCTGTGTGGTAAACAACGATGGCAGCAAGGGGGCGGTGCTCGACCGCCAAGTAAAGAAAATCGGTTTCCGCACTGTTGAATGTAATGCAGAAGTCGGTTTTGCACTCAATGGTCAGAGTCGCAAGATAAAAGGCGTATGTCTGCATCACGACCTGGGTTTGCTCGGTGCAGCCGTGAACAAAGCAGCTATCGTCCGTCAGATAGAACTTCTGAAGACTATGGGATGCGACGCAATCCGTACAGCTCATAATATGCCATCGCAGATTCAGATGGATGTATGCGACTCACTTGGAATGATGGTGATGGCAGAGAGTTTTGACATGTGGGTATATGCAAAGTGCAAGAACGGATATGCCCGTTTCTTTAAGGAATGGAGCGACAGGGATATAGAGAATCTGGTAAGGGCAAATCGTCTGCATCCTTCTATCATCATGTGGAGTGTGGGCAATGAGATTCCTGAACAGGGCATGAAGAATGGTCCGCAGATGTTGCGCCACTTGCAGGAAGTAGTTCGTATGTACGACAAGACTCGTCCTATCACAAATGGTATGGACCGCATAGACAATGCTCTGAATACAGGATTTGCTCAAGTGGCAGAAGTTCCCGGAATGAACTATAGAGTACATAAATACGAGATGGCTCACGAACGTTTAGGACAAGGTTATCTGCTGGGTAGCGAAACTGCCTCAACAGTATCGTCTCGCGGTGTTTATAAATTCCCGCTTACAGAGGAAAAAGGTGTGACATATCCCGACGGACAGTGTTCGAGCTACGACCTGACAGCTTGTTCCTGGAGTAACCTGCCTGACGACGACTGGCAGATGCAGGATGACAAATATTGGGTGATAGGCGAATTCGTGTGGACAGGTTTCGATTATCTTGGTGAACCTACTCCATACGACAATTACTGGCCAAGCCGTTCGTCGTACTTCGGCATCTTCGACCTCGCCGGACTGCCCAAAGACCGCTACTGGCTGTATCGTTCCCACTGGAACAAGACGGAGAACACCATACATCTGTTGCCTCACTGGAACTGGGAGGGCAGAGAAGGGGAGGTGACTCCTGTGTATTGCTATACAAACCATCCGACTGCAGAACTCTTTGTGAACGGACAGAGCTACGGAAAGAAGACTAAAGATCCTAATTCTCGTTTGGATCGTTACCGCCTGCGTTGGAACGATGTAGTCTATAAACCAGGTGAAGTGAAGGTGGTGGTATATGACAAAGACGGTAACGAAGTGGGCACTGAGACTATGAAGACAGCTGGAAAACCTAGCCGTATTCGTGTTACAGGCGACAAGGCATTGTATAAGAACG
>DEJD01000124.1:1654-2696 GCA_002353215.1 Prevotellaceae bacterium UBA2757 | reverse complement strand
ATTCATGTGGAGGTTACGGGTAGTGCTGTGTTCAAAGGTATGTGTAATGGTGATGCGACCAGTCTCGAACCATTCACGTCTCCTTTCATGAAAGCATTCCACGGACAACTTGTGTTTGCTATACAGACAGTTAAGCAGCAGGGATTCATTAATATAAAAGTAAGTGGCAAGGGACTCAAACCTGCTACGCTTGAACTTTTTGCTGAATAAGAATGTCTTTAGATGCTCTATATTTTTGAATTTTTTAATTCTATTATTTTTTAATTCAAATATATTGCGTACCTTCGCGGCGCAAAACGATGAAGCATAATGGCATATACAACAATTATAAACCTACTATCACTACGACTTACAAGGTTGTGGTGAGAAAGGTATGTATGTATATGTGCAAAAGATAGAGACACAATGTATAACCCTTTCTCACGGTACTGTGAGAAGGGTTTTGTTTTTATCATGCTCTCTTGCGGACTAGTGAGATTATTATTAAAAACTAAAATATTATGGCAGACAGATTATTTATTTTTGACACAACCTTGCGCGATGGAGAACAAGTGCCGGGATGTCAGTTGAACACTGTAGAGAAGATTCAAGTTGCAAAGCAGTTGGAAGCTCTTGGCGTGGATGTGATTGAGGCTGGATTCCCTATCAGCAGCCCGGGTGATTTCAATAGTGTAGTAGAAATTTCAAAGGCGGTTACTTGGCCGACTATTTGTGCATTGACTCGTGCAGTGGAGAAAGATATCGACGTGGCAGCTGAGGCTCTCCAGTATGCAAAGCACAAGCGTATTCACACCGGTATCGGTACTTCCCCTTCTCACATTAAGTATAAGTTCAACTCTACTCCGGAGGAGATTATCGAACGTGCCGTAAGAGCTGTGAAGTATGCTAAGAAGTACGTAGAAGATGTAGAATTCTATGCAGAGGATGCAGGCCGTACCGACAACGAATATCTGGCTCGCGTCATTGATGCCGTAACAAAGGCAGGTGCTACTGTTTGTAATATTCCTGACACAACCGGTTTCCGTGTGCCAAACGAATACCA
>DEJD01000124.1:0-1639 GCA_002353215.1 Prevotellaceae bacterium UBA2757 | reverse complement strand
AAGTACCTCTACGAACATGTAGATGCCTTTGCAGCAGGAAAGTCTATTCTGTCAACCCACTGTCATAACGACCTTGGTATGGCTACTGCAAATACAGTTGCCGGTGTGCTTGGCGGTGCTCGTCAGGTAGAGGTTACAATAAACGGAATCGGTGAGCGTGCCGGTAATACCTCACTTGAGGAAGTGGCAATGATTTTCAAGACTCACCCCGACCTTGGCATCGAAACAAACATCAACACTACTAAGATTTATCCTACAAGCCGCATGGTTTCATCGCTCATGAATATGCCTGTTCAGCCAAACAAGGCTATCGTAGGCCGTAATGCTTTTGCTCACTCTTCCGGTATTCATCAGGATGGTGTGTTGAAGAATGCTTCTACTTACGAAATCATGGATCCTAAGGAAGTAGGTATCGACGATAATGCAATCGTACTCACAGCCCGCAGCGGTCGTGCAGCCCTGAAGCATCGTCTCCACGTAAACGGCATGGAAGTGGATGGTGAGAAACTCGATAAGATTTACGAGGAATTCCTTAAGTTGGCTGATAAGAAGAAGGAAGTTACCGATGACGACATCCTCGTTCTTGCAGGAGCAGAGCGCAGTGCAACTCACAGCGTAAAACTCGACTACCTGCAGGTTACAACAGGAAAGGGCGTGCGCAGTGTGGCAAGTATCGGTCTGCAGGTGGCAAACGAACACTTCGAATCAGCTGCTTCGGGTAACGGTCCGGTTGATGCTGCAATCAACGCTCTGAAGAACATCATCAAGCGCAAGATGGTTCTCAAGGAATTCACTATTCAGGCTATCTCGAAGGGTTCTGACGACCTCGGAAAAGTTCACATGCAGGTTGAATACGAAGGACACTTGTACTACGGATTCGGTGCAAATACCGACATCGTAACTGCTTCTGTTGAGGCTTATATCGACGCAATAAACAAATTCAGAAACTAATAATATACTATGGGTAAGACTTTATTTGACAAGATTTGGGATGCTCACGTGGTGCAGAACGTGGAAGATGGTCCTACACAGTTGTACATCGACCGCCTCTATGCTCATGAAGTAACCAGTCCTCAGGCTTTTGACACCCTCCGCGATAGGGGAATAAAGGTGTTCCGTCCTGATCATGTGATTGCAATGCCCGATCACAATACGCCTTCCGATCAGCAGAAGGAAATCCACGACCCAGTGGGACGTAAGCAGGTAGAAACACTTGCAAACAACTGTAAGGAATTTGGTATTAAGCACTTTGCTATGGGTACCAAGGATAATGGTATCATCCACGTAGTAGGTCCGGAGAAGGCTCTGTCTCTGCCGGGTATGACCATCGTCTGTGGCGACTCGCACACCAGCACTCACGGAGCAGTCGGAGCTATTGCAATGGGAATCGGTACCAGCGAAGTAGCACAGGTGCTCGCTTCTCAGTGCATCCTGCAGTCGAAGCCAAAGACAATGCGCATCAATGTCGAGGGTACTCTTCCAAAGGGTACAACAGCCAAGGATGTGGCTCTTTATATTATGGCTCAGATGACAACCAGCGGTGCTACAGGCTATGCAGTAGAATACGCCGGCAGCGCAATCAAGAATATGTCTATGGAAGGTCGTCTGACACTTTCCAACCTCTCTATCGAAATGGGAA
>DEJD01000099.1:4112-9611 GCA_002353215.1 Prevotellaceae bacterium UBA2757 | reverse complement strand
CCAATTTCGGAAGCGATGTTCGAACCGACTTTTCCTGCCAGAATAAGACACATGATAGACGACGAGAATTCGAGAAGCATGATTTCTCGTGTAGTGTAACCGACAACCATCTTCGGCATCCACGGACTCTGGATATTCAGTTTTATCTGAAGACAAATCACCGCACCGATGAAAAAGCTAATTATCAGCACGATGGCAATAGAGTTGTAACCCAACTGGAACATCTCGTTTACGTACGATTTCCAAAACATTCTCATCCTGTCAGGTTGAGTGAGCACCCTTCCCATCAGCATGGAATAGCGTCCCAGATGTATTAATCCTTTCTTTATTGTAAGCACTTTACCTTTCTTTTTTAATAAAAATCGTGCGAAGATAGTAATTTTTTTGCAGAGAGTAAAAATTTTTGCACTATCTTTGTCCCGACAACTAAAAATATAGACTATGATAAAGCATGTTATCCTTTGGACATTGAATCCCGAACTCTCTGATTCAGAAAAGAATGAAGTAAAGAAAAACATAAAATCAGGACTCGAAGGTCTTGTAGGAGTCGTTCCTGGTCTTATTGAGTTAACAGTTCATATCGACGGACGCCTCGCTTCCTCCAACGCAGACCTGATGCTCGACAGCACACTTGAATCGGAAGAAGCACTTAAGGGCTATGCCTGCCACCCTGCTCACGTAGCAGTTGCTAATGAGAAAGTGCGCCCATACACTGTTCAACGCAGTTGTCTGGATTTTGAAATTTAACTTGCTGGGTGCAACTCTGAAATATTCTCATTTATATCTATCAATAATATCCTGAGGGAGACGGACTATACATATGTTCATCGAACGGCCATCGTCGGAAAGCATAGCTGACTGGATTTCTATTTCCGTTCCATCAGGTTTGAAAGTAGGATGAACATGATCGCGGGCTGTCGTCTTATGTCCTGCTGTTAACAGGATGCGTTCTCCTGTTTGACGGTCTATGAGCCACAGTTCACGGGCAAAGTCATCACCTGCCACCCAATGTCCGTCCTGCGAACCGGCTACGTGCCAGAAATTATCTCCCTTCACCTGTCCTTCCATAGTCAGTTCTCCTGTACGCATATTCACCACAGCTATACCAGTAGGATATTCTTTCGTACCGGCTGGTCCCCAGTCATTTGAGAAAGCGAACGACTCCAGTCCTGGGATATTTCCCTCATCAGCACTTTTCTTATCATCTGTATTTGTAGGCGGATAAGGAGTCAATTTGATAGGTCTGTGACCAATAATTGCTATTACTAATTCGTCAGCACTTATTACAGCCTCGTGGGTCACCCAATCGTGTTCTGTCTCACGGTAAATGGGGCGGAGGTTCGTTCCGTCGGCATTAACCATCCATGTACGTATGGGAGCCTTACCACCTGTTTCCCAACAGAATATCACTTCACCTGGATGCCAGGGATTTCCTTGGATATGTCCGACCTTAAAGTGTACTGCCACAACGGGTTCTGCCTTACCGGTTTTCAAATCCATCTTGCCTATTCCACCAGGACCGGCACCCATCTTACGAGGTCCGAAATTATTGGCTATGGGTTCTGCGATAGGCATTTTCCGTGCATACTCCTTATCAAGACGGAAATAGACAAAAGTCTCGCTGCCGTCGAGAGCCATATCACCCTCGCTGCACATATCTGCAGGAATGGTTCCGCAGATACGTTCATAGTGTTTTTTGTTTTTCAGTTTTCCTGCTTCCGAATCTGCGAAAAGCCGTTCCAGATTCACCTCGACTACTTGCATTCCTATGAGTTTGTCGTTCTTATCCTTCAGAGTACGCATATGGTACAGGTTCATAGACTTACGAGCTACACAAAGCATACCCGAGAAACCTCCCTCAGTCACCTGAACTATATCACCGGTTTCCTCGTTTACAGCCATAGCCTCACCAGGAACGCGGTCGGAACGGAACACCACCCATTTCCCATCCGACGTCCACTGATTGTGGGTTTGGTAAATCTTAGAGTCACCTGTTCCGCTCTTACTGGTAAGAAAGACCAGTTCTACACCTGTCCGAGGATCGTTAATCACTTTACGTTCAGAAGGAAATCGCCGACCTATCTGTGCCTGTAGCATGGCAGGCAGCATTAACAGAGCAAAAATGAGAAATCTTTTCATAAATCCGTATGTTTTGGGGGCTAAGTTAACGTTTTCTTCTATATGCAACAAGAGTTTAAATAAGAAATTCTATTTAAATCTTTAAATAGCCTCTATTTGGCAATAATGAATAAATAATTGCAAAAAATCAGAAACACACGCAGATACTATCGTAAAAAAGTCATAAATTCGCGGAGTTTTTTGAATTATTTAATCACAAATGAATACACACACTGCAACGTCACCCGCAAGAAACTCATTTATAGTTTCAAAGGCACTGACTACATTCGTGATGGCAGCAGTACTGACTTCAGCAGCTAACCAGTTGGCTCACACTGCCGACTCAATGATTGTAGGCCATATAGTAAACACAGACGCCGTTTCTGCCATCAACCTTGTACTCCCTATCGTTGAGGTACTCAACTGTTTCGGTTTTCTGATTGCATTCGGTGCCAATGCCCTCTGTGCACAGGCTATCGGCAGCGACGACAAGGAAAGAGTGGCTAAGATATTCAGTTCCACGATTATTGCCGTGATGACTCTCGGACTGGCTGTTTCTTTGGGACTCAGTTTCTTCAGCATGGACATCGTAGAGAAGATGTCAGACGAACCACGACTGAATCCTATGGCATTTTCATACATCCACGTATATGCGATGGGTGCCTGGTTGCAGATGATGTCGTACGGACTGAGTCTGATGGTAGCCACCGACGGACAACCTCGAATTGTATCAAAATCCGTTATCGCCGGAGCAATTACCAATATCATCGTTGACATTCTGACCATCTACGTGCTGGGCATGGGAGTTGAAGGAGCCGCACTGGGGTCGCTCTCTATGTTCACCGTTAACATCATCATCCTGGTGCAGTATATCCGCAAGCCGGAGAGCTCTTATAAATTCAAATGGCCGGGCAAGGATTTCTTCTCTATCTTCGTTCAAAACATTAAGCAGGGTGCTCCTATCACTCTGAGCAACTCCCTCATGGCAGTCACCATTCTATTGCTCAACCACATAGTGCTGACATATCTGGGTGCTGACGGACTCTTCCTTTGGTCTGTATGTCTTCAGATGCTTCTGCTTTCTTATGTGTTCATCGACGGACTCATCGAATCGCTCTTTGCCATCGGCGGAATTCTGGTTGGCGAACGTGACGTGAAGGGACTTCAGATTCTGGTAAAGAAAGCACTGATAATTATCGGTTCACTGGTTACTATCGTCATCGTCCTCATGTACATACCAGGACTCATAGGTTTCCTTTTCGGTGTAACAGAACCTACCCTTTCAATGGAACTCAACCGAGTACTTCAAATCTTTGCCCTGATGCTTATTCCATTCTCTGTAACCCAGATTCTGCTCAGCACATACCAGCTTTTGGGACATGAGAAGACAAGTGTCATCACAGCTACAGCACAGACCGTCTTTATGGTTATCACAGTATGGATAACCGCTGAGGTGGAAGGTGTAGAACTCTGGTGGGGATTCGCAGTAGGATGTATTATGGTTCTCGTTCTGCAAATATGCAATTCATTCATACAGAGTCGTCTGCAGCACAACACCATATCTTCTATCACGATGATTCCAAACGACTTGGGAGGACATACATTCGACCGTTCTGTAAACTACGACGAGAAAGAAGTCGGTCTGGTGCTGAACGAAATCGACAAATTTCTCAAGGAGTCAGGTGTAGATAAGCAAAGTCTGTTTGAAGTGAACCTCTGTTGCGAAGAACTGATGACCAACATAGCCCGACACTCTGTAGGAAGCATCCTGAAGCACACCTTCGATGTTCACATCTACATCAACGACGAGGGCATCTTCGTTACGCTGAAAGATGCAGGCAAACCGTTCGACCCGATAAAAGCAGGTAAGATGGCCGACAAGAATATCGGTAACAAGGAGCATCCGTACTTGGGACTCCGACTGGTTACTAACATCATTCCTGACATAAGCTACAAGTACATGTATGGTGAAAATACAGTGCTTATATGCCGCAAGAATGATTAGTCCACATTTGCGCGTGAACATTATTAATTGAGATAATATGCATGGAAAGAAAAATATTTTCCGTATCTTCGCGCCCGATTGTCTAATAAGAAATAGAAATTAAAGTTTGGAAGAGCTGAATAATACAAACATGGAGATGTTCTCCACTACTGCCACAACGAATGCGAGCGACGTGGAAATCCCTGATTTCTCGGACGATCGCATGACTCTGTACACGAGAAATCTTGTGAAGACATACGGAAAGCGCACAGTGGTAAACGACGTATCATTTCATGTGCGCCAAGGGGAGATTGTAGGATTGCTGGGACCTAATGGTGCGGGTAAGACTACGAGTTTCTACATGACTACAGGACTTGTGGTACCGAACAAAGGAAGAGTTTTCATCAACAATACAGAAATCACCACAGACCCGGTTTCTACACGAGCAAAGAAGGGTGTAGGCTATCTGGCTCAGGAAGCAAGTGTGTTCCGCACCATGAGTGTTGAGGACAATATCATGACTGTACTGGAGATGAGATACGAATCGATAGAGGAACAGCACGAGAAACTGGAATCTCTGTTGAACGAATTCCGTCTGCAGAAGGTACGCAAGAACCGAGGCAACCAGCTGTCGGGAGGTGAACGCCGCCGATGCGAAATTGCCCGCTGTCTGGCTATCGACCCAAAGTTTATCATGCTCGACGAACCCTTTGCCGGTGTTGACCCAATCGCAGTGGAAGACATTCAGTATATCGTATGGAAACTGAAGGACAGAAATATCGGCATCCTGATTACCGACCACAATGTGCAGGAAACCCTCTGTATTACCGACCGGGCATACCTGCTGTTCGAAGGCCGAATCCTTTTCAAAGGTACTCCACCTCAGTTGGCTGACAACACTATCGTGAAGGAAAAATACCTTGGTTCCAACTTCGTGCTGCGTCCAAAAGACTTCCAGCTCATCGACGAGAAGAGGAAACGTCAGGAAATGGAGGAAAACCGATGAGATTGACTATTTATCGATTTACTATTTATTTACGATTTTAACTATTTAACGTGAAGAATAAAAACAAACTGATTGATGCTATCGTTGCAGGCATCGAGGAAAAGAAAGGTCAGAACATCACAGTACTCGATCTGCGCGAGATTGGTGACACAATAACTCAATATATGGTGATTTGCGAAGGCAACACCCCTATTCAGGTGAACGCTATCAGCGACTCTGTATGGGACATAGTTCATGAACGTACGGGCGAGAAACCCGTAAGTACCGACGGCAAGAGAAACAGCCTGTGGGTAGCAATGGATTATGTGGATGTGGCAGTTCATGTGTTTGTACCTGAAGCACGAACCTTCTACGATATCGACAATCTGTGGGAGGATGCAAAACGAATCAG
>DEJD01000099.1:3083-4081 GCA_002353215.1 Prevotellaceae bacterium UBA2757 | reverse complement strand
AACGAATCGGACAAGAAGCAACCGCAGCAGCAGAACAAGAAGAACGGAGATACACCCCAACCGCGTTTCAACCTGAGTTGGCTGTATATCCTGTTGATTGGAGGCATTATCTATATGTACTTCACAGACAACGGCAGCGGAGCCGAAAAGAAAGCAGATTACACTGCGTTCAAAGAGTACATAGAGAAAGGATATGCAAGCGATGTGGTTATCGACAAGCGCGAACTCGTATTGGAGATGTACGTAAAGCGTGAGTATGACCGCAAGGTATTCGGCAATGGAAATAAGAGCAAGAACAAACGTGCCGTCGAAGTAGAAATCGGTTCTGTAGAGAAGGTCGAGGAATTTCTCGACAAGGCTCAGGCTGAAGGAAAGTTCGACGGACGTGTTGGCTATAAGCAGTCCAACAACTTCATGACTAACCTCATCTGGCAACTCCTGCCTATGGTATTCCTCGTAGGACTCTGGATATTCATCATGCGCAGAGTCGGTGGCGGCGGAATGATGGGCGGCGGAGTGTTCAGCGTCGGAAAGTCGAAAGCCCAACTGATTGAAGGGGGTGACAAGGAAGGCAAGATTACCTTCAAAGACGTAGCCGGCCAGGCAGGTGCAAAACAGGAAGTGCAGGAGATTGTAGAGTTCCTGAAGAATCCGAAGAAATATACAGACCTGGGAGGTAAGATTCCGAAGGGAGCCCTGCTGGTAGGTCCTCCGGGAACAGGTAAGACCCTTCTCGCAAAGGCTGTGGCAGGTGAAGCCGACGTACCGTTCTTCTCCCTCTCCGGTTCCGAATTCGTTGAGATGTTCGTAGGTGTGGGTGCAAGTCGTGTTCGCGACCTCTTCACTCAGGCAAAGGCAAAAGCTCCATGTATCATCTTCATCGACGAAATCGACGCCATCGGTCGTGCACGTGCCAATGCTGCTTCATTAGGAGGCAACGACGAACGAGAGAGCACCCTGAACCAGTTGCTCACAGAGATGGACGGTTTCGGTACCAA
>DEJD01000099.1:0-2888 GCA_002353215.1 Prevotellaceae bacterium UBA2757 | reverse complement strand
ACAGTGGATGTGGATATGCTTGCCCGTCAGACACCGGGATTCTCGGGTGCCGACATTGCTAATGTATGTAACGAAGCAGCTCTGATAGCAGCCCGTTACAATAAGAAATGGGTGGATAAGCAGTGTTTCCTCGATGCCGTTGACCGAATCATCGGTGGACTGGAAAAGAAAACAAAACTGCTTACTCAGGAGGAAAAGCGCACCATAGCCCTTCACGAGGCCGGTCATGCTACCGTCTCATGGTTCCTGCAGTATGCCAACCCGCTGGTTAAGGTTACTATCGTTCCTCGCGGACAGGCTCTCGGTGCTGCCTGGTACATGCCTGAAGAACGTCAGATTACTACCAAGGAAGAGATACTCGACGAGATATGTGCTACCCTGGGTGGTAGAGCTGCTGAAGAAATCTGTACAGGCAGAATATCTACAGGAGCCATGAACGACTTGGAGACAGTCACCAAACGTGCTTACGGCATGATTGCCTATGCCGGTATGGGCGAGAACCTGCCGAACCTCTGTTACTACAACAATCAGGAATACCAGTTCCAGAAACCATATTCCGACAAGACAGCCGAACTCATCGACGAAGACGTGAAGGCTCTGATAGCAAAGGAATACGAACGTGCGAAGAAGGTGCTTATGGAACACCGCGAAGGTCATGCCGAACTGGCACAGATACTGATCGACCGCGAAGTAATCTTTGCAGAAGACGTAGAACGCATCTTCGGCAAACGTCCTTGGACATCGCGCACCGACGAGATTCTTGCTGCCAACGAAGAGGCTGAGAAGCAAGAACAGGAAAAGAACGAGACAGCTGCCACAGACCATAAGGCAGAAAACGAAGATATAATCAGAAAGAAAGCCATCCAGGCTATCTTGGAAAAAGAAAAAGAGAAAGAACATGAAGAACCTAATCATTAGAGCACTCACAGGAGTGGTATTCGTAGCACTCCTCGTAGGATGTATCGTATGGCATCCATATACGTTTGCTGTGTTGTTTGCAGCCATCTCTGCACTCACCACATGGGAATTCGGTACTATCGTAAACCGTAATGCAGACCTTCAGGTGAACCGTTTCATCACTTCCGTAACGTCTGCCTATCTGTTTATCGCCGTATTGTCATACAACGTGAACCTGATGGACGCCACAGTATTCATCCCTTACCTGATAAGCATCATGTATCTGCTCATCAGCGAACTCTACTTCGACCGCAAGAACAACATACAGAACTGGGCATTCGCACTGATGTCGCAGATATACATCGCCCTACCCTTCGCCCTGCTCAACACTATGTCGTTCGTCAATATGCCGGAATCATGTTTCCTGCCACAACTGGTTTACTACTACTGGTACCCGCTGGCACTCTTCATCTTCCTATGGTCGAGCGACACAGGAGCTTACTGCTTCGGCAGTCTGCTGGGTAAGCACCGTCTCTTCCCTCGCATCTCTCCTAAGAAATCGTGGGAAGGCAGCATCGGCGGCACAATCGTAGCCCTTTTGGCATCACAGATTATCGCCACCTACATACCGTTCTGTGCAGGCCTGCAGGAAGTGAACTCACGTCTCGTATGGGCTGGCTTTGCCCTCACGGTAGTGATATTCGGCACATGGGGCGACCTTGTAGAATCACTTCTGAAACGCCGTCTTGGCATCAAGGACTCAGGCAACATCATCCCCGGACACGGAGGCATGCTCGACCGCTTCGACTCATCACTCATGGCTATCCCTGCAGTGGTAATCTACATCTACACGGTCATCCAGTACGTCGTGAAGTACTAAAATCGAGAAATATAACGAAAAACTGTTTTACACATTATATATAATATATTATGACTGAAATTATGAACCCCACTGAGGAGATAATTGAAGAACCTCAGGCAGAAATCTCAACTACATCCGTACAGTATCAGAACACTCAGGAAGTGCTTGCACGTCTGAAGCAGATTGCCGAGACTAAGGAGGAGTCAACCCGTCAGGAACTCGACCTGCTGAAAAGCGTGTTCTACAAACTTCACAAGCAGGATATTGAGGATGCTTACAAAGCGTGGATTGACGGAGGCGGCACTCCAGAGGAGTACGTTCCGGCTGAGAACAACGACGAGGCAGAGTTCAAGGCTCAGATGGCTGTAATCAAGGAGAACCGTGCAGAGATAGCCAAGCAGCAGGAGGCAGAACGCGAAGCCAACTTGGAAAAGAAACTGAGTATCATCGAAAAGATTAAGGCATTCATCGACAGTCCCGATGATGTCAACAAAGTATATAACGACTTCAAGCAGCTTCAGCAGCAGTGGAACGAGATAAAGGAGGTGCCTGCAGAGAAAGCTACTGAACTGTGGAAGAACTTCCAGCAGGTTGTAGAGCAATACTACGACACGCTGAAATTGAACAACGAACTGCGTGCCTACGACTTCAAGAAGAACCTGGAGCTGAAGACAGCTATCATCGAGGCAGCAGAGAAACTGAAGGAAAACGACGACGTGATTGCAGCCTTCAGAAAACTACAGCAGCTGCATGCTGAATTCCGCGAAATCGGTCCTGTTGCCAGCGAACTGCGTGAAGACATCTGGAACCGCTTCAAGGAGGCTTCAACCATCATCAACAAGAAGCACCACGAATACTTCGAGGCTCGCAAGGAGAAGGAAGAAGAGAATCTGCAGAAGAAGACTGAAATCTGCGAGAAGATAGAAGCCATCGACACTACAGCACTGAAGACCTTTGCTGAGTGGAACGAGAAGAGTGAGGAAATCACTCAGTTGCAGGCAGAGTGGAAGACTATAGGCTTTGCTCCGCAGAAGATGAACGTGAAGATATTCGAGCGTTTCCGTGCCGCTTGCGATAAATTCTTCAAGGAGAAGGCAGAATACTTCCAGAGTGTAAGAAGCAGTCTGAA
>DEJD01000078.1:9434-9795 GCA_002353215.1 Prevotellaceae bacterium UBA2757 | reverse complement strand
AGGAACCGCAAAAGATTATGCTGGTAAATGGAGCCAGACAGATAGGAAAGTCGTATCTTATTCGTTACGTAGGTAAGAAATTGTTCAAGAACTACGTTGAAATCAATTTGAAGGCGGATAAAGAAGGCGCAGGCATCTTCGCTACAGTTAAGACAACCGACGATTTCTACCTGCAGTTAGGAGCTATTGCTGGTAATCGTTTGGGACGAAAGGAAGATACGCTGGTGTTTTTAGATGAGATACAGAGTTTTCCCCATCTGATGACCATGCTGAAGTTTCTGAACCAGGAGGCCAAATATACATATATAGCAAGTGGTTCAGAATTGGGCGTTGCATTGTCCGAAACCGCTTCTGTTCCTAT
>DEJD01000078.1:7663-9414 GCA_002353215.1 Prevotellaceae bacterium UBA2757 | reverse complement strand
ATGGGGTGCGCACAGGAAACGATAGACGCTATCAGGGACAAGTTCCTGAAAGGAGAATCGCTGAACGAGTCGCTCCACAACTATATGCTGCAACAATTCAAGATTTACCTACTTGTTGGAGGGCTTCCTGAGGCTATCAACAAATTCTTGGTTAACAGAAATATTGCACAGGTAAGGAAGGTGCAGCGTGACATACATGCACTATACAGGGTTGATGCTTCGCAGTATGATGCTGAGAAGAAACTTGTCATCAGGAAGATATACGACCTCATTCCCTCAAATATGGAGAATAAGAAAAAAAGGGTCGTCGTGAAGAGGATTGAGGACACGGCTGGTCACAAGCAATTCAGCGACTATGCCGACGAATTTGAATATCTTACCAATTCAGGAATTGCACTTGCAGTTCAGGCCATCAGTAATCCAAGATTCCCGCTATTGGAGTCGGAAAACAAGAATCTTCTCAAGCTCTACATGAACGACGTGGGACTGCTGACATTCCTCCTTTATGGCACAAATATCAATGCTGTTCTGAGGGACGAACGAAGTGTGAATCTCGGAGCTGTTTATGAAACCGTTGTTGCCCAAGAACTCCATGCACATGGCTTTTCGCTTCACTATTATGACAATAAGCAAAAAGGTGAAGTCGATTTCCTGGTGGATGACTACACCAACCTGACAATACTTCCTATTGAGGTGAAGTCGGGTAAAGACTATACTGTACATAGTGCACTTGACAACTTCCTTGAGACTCCAGACTATAACATCCATCACGCTGTAGTCCTAAGCAATGAACGTGAAGTCTGTGTTAGAAATGGTATCACCTATTTACCTATTTACTATTGCATGTTCTACCAGTCTGACAAGGCCGCGGGTGGTACGGATCTTGTCATTCCGGAGATTAAAATAGTGTAAATAAGTTAGGTGGAGCGGATTTTTGCTGCCAAAAGTAATACATGTTCGTATAGGTTCTCATTCAGAATTGTTTGGATAGACCGATTCATGGAAATGTGGCTTAATAGAGTGTATTAAAAGGATTTATATGAAACGAAAAGTTTTTTCTTTGTTGCTGTTTATGTTGGCGATAGTTGCGCATGCTCAGCAGATTTCGTACGTAGAGGAGACGAAGAACTGGTATTATGTATATGATGATGCTGGCAAGAAGATTGGTGGGTTGTCGCGAAGTAGCATAGGTGAACTGAAGGGGTGGGGCAGTGACTTCTTCGTGGCAAAGTACTATTCGTATTATCGAATCTATGATGCGAAGGGTAAGGTGCTGAAAGCAATGAATGTTTCGGATGTCGGCGAAATAGTAGGTGTGTCCGGCAAAACGATTACGAGCCGTAAAGGCAGCTGGATATATACCTGGAATAAGGAGGGTAAGAAAATCAGAGCAACAACTGCTCAGAGTGGTTTTAGCCAAAGTAAAATGGATTGATTATTCACATTGGTTCACTCAGTAAAAAAGATACGCAACTATAAAATATGGATTATAGTTTGATGTCTGGGGGCAGGTTATGTCGGAGAATGGTGTCGTTGCGGACATCTTTTGATAGGAGGAGTATTATGCGTTGACTGATTTCGTTGCTCCATGACTGCCATTCGTTGAGCATTGATTCGCGGATGCGGTCTCTGCTTATGCGGTCACATTGGTTTTCCAGGCCGTCAACATATTTGTGGGCATATTGTCCTACGGCTGCAATACGCTGACTCAGGTCTTTCCAGCGGTATTCGAATCTGGTTAGTGTGTCTGT
>DEJD01000078.1:4811-7586 GCA_002353215.1 Prevotellaceae bacterium UBA2757 | reverse complement strand
AGTTGTTCGTTTGCACTGACAAGGTGTTGTATGCTGTCGCCCAACGATGTCTTTGAATCTTTCATCTGTTGGGAGAGTGCTGCCATCGCGTTATGACTGTGCTGCCGTTGCTGGTCGAGTTCTGTGCGCATTGAGTCGAGAGCTACCAGTGACGCAGAGTTGCCGGTGTGCTGCAGTCGCCATGTCTGCAGGGTGAGAGCTCCTGCCAACAGGATTATGCTCGCAACAGCAACTGCCTGCCAAGGGCGACGGCGTTCTGTCTTCTCTATTGCATCTGTCACTTCGTTCATGCTCTTCCAACGTTGGTCGAGTGGCAACAGGCATTTGCGGATGATGGTTTTGTAGGCTCTGCCCAAGTTCATCTCTTTCATCAGCATACCGAAGGAATAGATGTCGTTCCTTACGTCGGGGATGTTCGTCTGCATCTGTTCTGGCGACATGTAGTTATATGTGCCTGCAGGTTGTTTCAGTTGTGCATGCTGATCTGTGTCTGCAAATCCGAAGTCGATGATTTTTACGTGTTCACCGATGCGGGTTACCATTATATTCTTGGGTTTTATGTCGCGGTGTACGATTCCTTGTGAGTGAATGTATTCAATGGCATCGGCTATCTCTTTGCAAATACGGCGTCTGTCCTTCAAAGCAGGTTCTTTGCTGAGCCATTCGTCAAGGGTAGCTCCGTCGATATACTCCATGATGACACATGGACCGATACCTTCCACATTCTCCATTCCCAATGCTTGTACTACGCCTGTGTGTTGTATTGCCATGAGGGTTTCAAACTCTTTCTTCAGCAGCTGACCGTAGCCGGCAATGGCAACGCCCTGTTCGCCTGCTATGCTTTTCAGGGTGTACCAGCGTCCGAACCGCTTTGCCTTGAAGAGTTTTGTCTGTCCGTTGCTGGGTAGTGGTTCGATGCAGGTAAACTTCCGGTCTATGCTGTCGAAGATAGGGTCGGAGAGAAAACCGCTTGTGATGCTATTGTCTATTTCTTTGTTTTTCATTCTGTTTTACTTTAGGTGGTCGAAGTCTTCCATGCGGTATCGGAACAAACCGAAAACAAGACTGTTGCGATACATGTTTTCTTTGCCTGCCGGTGTCATGAGTATGGCTTCCTCTACTGTCTCAAGGTCGAAAATGTCACTAAATATTGTGAAGAGGTCTTCTTTTTCTACTCGTATGAGTCGCAACGACGGACATTGGCGGAAAGCAGCGGGATAAATCACGTTGATTGATGCTGGAATAGTAATCTGTCGGAGTGATGTGCATCCGAGAAATGATTGGTCGCCTATGTCGCACAGGGTCTGTGGAAGTACTACTTCAGTTAGTCCTGTACAATGGGCAAATGCCTGTCGTCTCACTGCTCGTACATAACACTTCTTTCCATCAGGTGCAACAACTGAATCAGGAATGACCAGTCGTCCCTTCGTAGCAGTATCTATAGCCGGTTCGCCATATATACCTATTCCTACATTGACAAAATTGTCTCTTCCCCTTAGTTTGACGAAGGTGACCATAACTGTCTGCCCATCGCACTTAAGAGGCAGTTGGAATGTCCTCTTGCGCAATTCCTCTATAGGTGGATCTACAGCATAGCAGACAGACCACGCGGAGAGTATCAGACAAATCAGAAGCAGACGTTTCATATGTTTATCAGTTTATTCTCTCGAATTTTATGCCTTGGTCCAATCCGCAAATATACGACATTGGAATACTGCTGTTGCCGTCGTTGTCGTGATGTTGCAACTGGTCCAGATAGAGTGGTTCACCATCAATAATAAGACTGCATAGGAATGTGTCGCCTGGTTGGAGTCGGGTTTTCTTAGAGGCGATAACACGGAAACAGAGACTGCCTTCATACTCTATGTCGCACACTCGGTCGGGCAACCAAGTAAGGCGCAGCTGATTACCTATCTGCATATCGGTAGTTACGGCTATCTTGCGATTCATTACGAAACCACTCTGCATGCTGCCTTTAATCTTGTCTGATGCATCGAGGTAACTCTCTATATTGCGATAGCCCAGAAAATGAATCAAGGCAAGTAGGGTAGAGGTGCGCGGGTTGGTGCCGTCGTCCAATGTGCCCCATACGCGCCGCAGGGTGTTCCGGCTCAGTTGTTCTCCCGTTCGTGCATAAATCATATAACTGAGTCGGTCAAAATCTCCTGGGGTTCTCACAGGTTGCCCCAGAGCCTGTTCTACATTAAGGCAAATCTGTCGGATCTGTTCCTTGCTGAAAGATGGCGTATTTCTGTATTCTGTTTCCATGTCTGCAAATGTAGTTTATTTTTTTCATTCTATCCAAAACAAAGTAGTATAAATTCCTTCATGTCAGATATAAAACGAAATGGACTAAAATGGACGGAAAAAATATAAATGAAAATATCAGAATATAAGAAATACTCCATAATTTTGCAACGGAAAAGTATATAAGAAACACCTGAGAATGTTATGAAGTCTGACAAGGAAATGAATGAAGAATTACTTGAAAAACCCTTGAAACTGCAAATTAGGAATTATTTGTACTCTAAATTAGGAGCGGCTTCGGGGGAGTCAGAGAAGTATGCTCAAGATATAACTAATATAGTATTGCAGACATTGAAGTTAATAAAATGAGGTTTTTTATATGAGCGTTTGGGGCCGTCATCCCAGTGATGGAGTGGCGGCCCTTTTTAATTCATAATTCATAATTCATAATGCATAATGCATAATTGTCAAGAGTCAAGAGTCAAGAGTCAAGAGTCATTAATTGTCAATTATCAAACCGCGCAGTGA
>DEJD01000078.1:3018-4658 GCA_002353215.1 Prevotellaceae bacterium UBA2757 | reverse complement strand
AAGTCGCTGAAGCGGTAGCCGCCAGGACCATATACCAGCATGTGGGTTGGGGATCCGATTGGTGTGGCGAAACTGCTGCTGACACTGATCATCAGGGCTACGAGGAATGGGAATGGGTCGTAACCTAATTTCTCAGCACTTTCGTACATGATAGGGAAGAACATAGCTCCTGCGGCTGTGTTCGAGATGAATTCTGTGATGAAGGTTCCGACGAAGCAGACGGCTGTCATCACTACAATCGGATTGGTACCACAGACGTCGAGTATGCCGTTTGCCAAATATTCAGCAACTCCTGTCTTTTGAATGGCTGTTCCGAGGACTGCACTGCCGGCGAAGACCATGAGTATGTCCCAGTTGATGGCGCGCATGGCTTGTTCCATGTTGCAGCAACGACATAGGAGCATAGCACCTGCGGCAAGAAAGGCACACTGGAGCAATGGTATGATGCCGAGTGCTGAAAGAACTACCATGGTTATCATGATGAGTGTGGATATGATTGTGCCGTATCCTATGTTTGGAATGTCGTCGGAGTCGAAGAAGGTGAGAAGACGCGTCAGGGTAGATGTTTCGGGCTTGAAGTGTTTCGGACATATCAACAACAGTGTGTCACCTGCTTGCAGAACTACCTGTCGCGGAGCTTCTTTGATACGTTCTCCGAGTCGGGAAACGGCAGCCAGTATTACATTGTGGTCTTTCTCGAATGATGTGCCACCTATTTTCTGACCTATCAGTTCGCTGCCGAAGTTGACATATGCTGTAAGCAGTTTACTGTCTATGTCTTCTACTTCTTTCATCGAGAATACCTGGTGGTCGGCACTTACGAGATTGTGGTCCAGTGCTATTTCGATTATCTCGTCTATCTGTCCTGCATACACCAGGTGGTCGCCACCCATAATAGGTTCGTCTTCCGAGATGGGTGAGAGTATGCCGTCGAAGTGGTACATCTTGATAAGGCTACCGCCATTGACATGGTATAAACCAGCCTCGCCCAATGTCATTCCGATATGTGGGTTGTCGGAAGGGACTTGCAATTCTACTGTGTATTCGCCTGTAGATTCGAATGCACTTTCAGGTGCCTTGCGGTCGGGCAAGAGACGGCGCATGGCGATGATTGACAAGATGCCGATAGCCAGGCAGAAGAGGCCTGGGATGGTTGTTGTCAGGATGTTCATCGCTACACCGGTGTTCTCTTCGTAGAGTCCGCTGATGATAAGGTTTGGCGGTGTGCCGATGAGTGTACAGACACCACCCATGCCTGAGGCATAACTCAGTGGAATAAGCAGTTTTGAAGGGGATATGCCGAGTTTCTTTGCCCACATCTTAACAACGTTGACGAAGAGTGCAACGACTGTAGTGTTGCTAAGAAATGAACTGAGAACGGCTACTGGTACCATCAGTCGGGTTACTGCTTTTGCATAACTGTCGGGTGAGCCAAGGAGGTTCTTTACTATCCACTGGAGCACTCCGGTATGTGTCAGTCCCGCTATGACTACGAACAATACTCCGACGGTGATAACGGATGTGCTGCTAAAACCTGCGAAGGCTTCTTTGGAGTCGAGTACACCTGTGACGAAGAGAACTCCGATAGCTCCAAGAAATGCTATGTCGCTACGACATTTTGTGGCTAGCAGGATTGTGAA
>DEJD01000078.1:1250-2972 GCA_002353215.1 Prevotellaceae bacterium UBA2757 | reverse complement strand
TTCTTTTTTGTACAAAAAAACCTGCAAGACTAAGTCTGGCAGGTCCAATCTCTCTTCGAGGTATCCCTCGGAAAGTGGTTTTTAGCTCGCTGTGAATTATTCAGCAACTACTGTTGTGTCAGCAGCTACAGTGTCAACAGCTACAGTGTCAACAGCAACTGTATCTACATCTGTAGAATCAGCAGCAACCTCAGTTGCAGCAGTGTTACCACCACAAGATGCGAAAGAAACAGCTACGATAGCAGCGAATGCGAATACCAACTTCTTCATAATTTTCTACTTTAAAATGTTAAACAATAAATTTGCTTTCTAAAACCGATGCAAAGGTACGACAATTTCATTTAGGCGGTCGAGAAAAGTAGTTTTTTTTTCGCTTTTTATAAAAAAAATTGTTGTTTTAGGAAATTTTGAACATCTGTGAAGTGTTTTAGTGTCTGTTTTCGTACACACTTATAAAAATTTCGTTAATCTATGTACATCAGGTCTGACATGATGTCGTTGGAGATGAATAATCCATCTCTGGAGAGTGTCATTGTATCGTTTTTGAGAATGAGTGTGCCCAGTGTGATATGTTTTTTTGCCATGCGCAGGCAGTAGTCTTTCTTTTCTTTGCCGAATGTCTGTTCTATGTCGTACAACTTGAGTCCGTTGCATGTGCGCAGGGCAGTGAATACATGTTCGTTGTATTTGTCGGTTTCTGTGAGGTGTTCTATCTCGTATGGTATCTGATTCTTTTGTGCTCCGTCTATATATGACTTGAGAGACTCGCAGTTGAATTGTCGTGAGTGTATGTTGAATGAGTGTGCGCCCGCACCGATGCCGAGATATGGTATGGATTGCCAGTAACTGGAGTTGTGGCGGCTTTCGTAGCCGGGCAGGGCAAAGTTTGAGATCTCGTAATGTTTGAATCCTGCCAGACTGGTGGCATCGAGTATGTATTCGTACATGGCTCTTGAAAGATTTTCGTCGCTTTCGGTAATAATCTCCTTCTTGAGCATCTGGGTGAGTCGGGTTCCTTCTTCGTATTGCAGGGAATAGATGGAGATGTGTTGGATACCAAGCGAGAGTGCAAGGTCAACATCGGATTTCAGGTTGTCGAGTGATTGTCCTGGCAGTCCGAACATGAGGTCTATGCTTATGTTGTCGAATCCGGCAGCTTGTGCGTCGTGTACTGCCTTTATGGCCTGTGTGGAGTTGTGACGGCGCTGCAGGATGGCGAGCAGGTCGTCGCGGAATGTCTGAATGCCAATGCTGATGCGGTTGATGCCTAAAGCGCGAAGGTCGGAACATGAAATGTGTGGGTGCTTATCGGATGCCGGGTACAGGTCGTCGGGATTGCATTCTATGGTTATTTCCTTCGCACGTACATTATATATATTATAAACGGTAGAGAGAATCTTTGATAATTGTTTTGAGGTGAGAAGTGATGGTGTGCCTCCTCCGAAATAGATGGTTTCTATGGGGGTGCCACTTAGGTAATCCCTGCGCAGTTCCAACTCTTTGCAGACAGCATCGACATAAGCATCGCGCATAGAGAGCGATGTGGTAGAAAAGAAGTTGCAGTAGATGCAGCGGCTTTTGCAGAATGGAATATGGATGTAGAGGGAGCTGATAGTTTAAAGTTTAGAGTTTAAAGTTTAGAGTTTAGAGTCAAGAGTCGAGAGTCAAGAGTCAAGAGTTTAGAGTTTAGTGGTTAGCGGTTAGAGTTGAGAGTTTAGAGAA
>DEJD01000078.1:645-1237 GCA_002353215.1 Prevotellaceae bacterium UBA2757 | reverse complement strand
AATTAAAAATTAAAAGTTGATGCGCAGCAAAGGTAGTCAAAATATGCTAAGAAAACAAAATATGTTGTACAACATATAAATAGAGGGCCTATCGCGGCGCATTTTCCGTAATTTTAGCCCCAAATTGCTAAATGTGGGTATTGTTCCCTCACTGCAAGAGTCTAATACTTTAAAAAACAATTATAATCATGAAGGTTTATCAGACGAATGAAATCAAAAACATTGCCTTGCTCGGCAATGATGGTGCTGGTAAGACAACCCTTACCGAAGCACTTCTGTATGAGGCTGGCATAATTAGCCGCCGCGGACGAATCACAGCAAAGAACACAGTAAGCGATTACTTCCCTGTAGAACAGGAGTACGGATATAGTGTGTTCTCAACTGTTTTCCATGTTGAGTGGAATGGAAAGAAACTCAATATCATCGACTGTCCTGGTTCAGACGATTTCGTTGGCGCGGCAATGACAGCTCTTAATGTTACCGACACAGCACTGTTGCTCATAAACGGACAGTATGGACCAGAAGTCGGAACTCAGAATCACTTCCGTTACACAGAGAAGTTGGGTAAGCCGGTGATTTTCCTGGTTAACCA
>DEJD01000078.1:0-617 GCA_002353215.1 Prevotellaceae bacterium UBA2757 | reverse complement strand
GGAAGCAAGGTTGTGCCTGTTCAGTATCCGCTGAATGAAGGTCCTAACTTCAATTCTCTGATTGATGTGCTTCTGATGAAGAAGTATTCTTGGAAACCAGAAGGTGGTGCTCCAATCATCGAACCTATTCCAGAGGATCAGATGGAGAAGGCAATGGCAATGCATAAGGCTCTTGTTGAGGCTGCTGCAGAAAATGACGAAACCCTGATGGAGAAGTTCTTTGAGTCAGATGAACTGACTGAGGACGAAATGCGCGAGGGTATTCGTAAAGGTCTTGCTGCACGTTCCATCTTCCCTGTATTCTGCGTGTGTGCAGTGAAGGATATGGGTGTGCGCCGACTGATGGAATTCCTTGGAAACGTAGTTCCTTTTGTTGACGAAATGCCTTGTGTACACAATACTCGCGGTGAGGAAGTGAAGCCTGTTACTGACGGTCCTACTGCTTTGTATTTCTTTAAGACTGCAAACGAACCGCATATCGGTGGTGTTCAGTATTTCAAGGTGATGTCGGGTAAGGTGCGCGAAGGTGATGACCTCACAAATAGCGATCGCGGCAGTAAGGAGCGTATGGCTCAGATATTTGCTTGTGCCGGAGCAAACCGTATTAAGGTTGACGA
>DEJD01000095.1:4448-15298 GCA_002353215.1 Prevotellaceae bacterium UBA2757 | reverse complement strand
TTTTACGGAATGACAAAATATTACAGGATTTATTTTAAAAAATATTATTTCAGCCCCTATATAATATATAATGTGTATGAGCTATATTGGAAAAAATATATATCTTTGCGTGTGTTTTCAATTGATACCATGGAACAATTATTGCATTATTGCTGGAAACATAAAATATTTCCTCTGCAGGTTTTATCGACCACAGACGGGAGAGAAGTAGAGGTTCTGAATCCAGGAATCCACAACTTTGATGCCGGACCTGATTTTTCTGAGGCAAAGATAAAAATCGCCGGTGTTGTATGGGTGGGGAATGTAGAACTCCACATCCATAGCAGCGACTGGTACCGTCATCATCACGAAGGCAACCCGGCATACGAAAATATTATTCTGCACGTTGTTTGTGATGCAGATGACACAGTGCACTACTCTGACGGAAAAGAAATACCGCAACTGCAGATAACCATTCCCGAATATGTGCGTAAAAATTACGACGACCTCCTACGAGCAGATCCCATTCCGCAATGCAGGCAGATTATAGGCAATCTGAACAAGCTGCAAATACATAGTTGGATGAGCGCCCTGCAAGTAGAACGCATGGAAATGCGCACTGAACAGATTATGAATCGCCGAGATATTCTGAATAAGAATTGGGAAGATACATTATTTGTTACAGTAGCCCGTTCTTTTGGTTTTGGCAAGAATGGCAATGCATTTGAACATTGGGCATATTCTATTCCTATGCCTGCCGTTGGAAAACACAAGGATAGTCTTTTTCAGATAGAAGCAATATTCTTCGGACAGGCAGGACTACTTGACAACGAAAATATTACAGATGAATACTATGTAAAATTAAAAAAAGAATACCAATATCTGCGTAAGGTATTCAATCTTCAACCCATTGACATACACGAATGGAAATTCCTACGGCTTCGTCCACAAAACTTCCCACACATCCGCATCGCCCAGTTGGCAATGTTGTACTACAAGCAACAACTCAATTTGTCTCGAATTTTAAACGCATCAACCATTATAGACATCAGAGAACTGCTCAGCACCAATGTAAGCGGTTACTGGAAAACCCATTACACCTTCGGTGGTGCGCCCTCATCATCTTCAAACAAAGAACTATCCATTGCATCGAAAGATCTGCTAATAATAAATGCCATAGCACCCATTGTTTTCTGTTACGGCAAATACAAAGACAGCACAGAAAACTGTGACTATGCCATTAAGTTATTGGAGAGTATTAAACCAGAGGTCAACTCCATCATCAGAAAATGGGAAGAAGCAGGTATTAAACCGGAGAATGCTGCTGACAGCCAGGCATTATTGCACCTTCACAACAACTATTGCCTGCGCCGCGACTGTCTTCGTTGCCGTTTTGGTTATGAATACATACGGCATTCACCCAGTTTTCTAAAGGAAAACGAGGAATAATCAGCAAACTTCAGAGGTTAAGATTTACTCGTTTAATTCAAAATGCTGAAAGTCCTTACTTCTCTTCCAGTGTCCGCCCCACGAAAAACCGTGTTGTCTGAACAACTTATATGCTAAGTCGTTCTCATCAATCTTATAGCGGAACGACTTAGTCCTGTCGCAATACTTTCGTGCTGTAGCCGGTTGCACATATCTTGTTCCATTCTTCCGGTCTATATAGTATGGATTATACAAAGTATTTAAATCCACAGCCATTCCTCGTGCATGAGCCGACAACTTATTAGAATTACTGATTGACCTATAACAAAAGCACGAGGTGTTATTTGCCCGCATCTGGGTCTCATCATCAGCATTATACACATCGGGCAACAATATTTGCTGTATTGGATAATTTGCTTCGTATAGTTTCCTGAAAATATCAATCAACACATTAGCAATTTTCTTATTGCACACCATCTCGCCCAGATGAATCTTATTATCATAATCGCTATGTAACAGACGCAGATAACGCAAATCGTCACGCTTCACATATGGATTAGGTCGATATGTTTTACCTTGCATCCTACTCCATACATCATCAGGGATATCCTCCACCACAAAACACTTTTCAACACCACCGAACAAATCGACTGCAGACTGCGACACAGTCTCTCCGGCTTGCCATGTCTGCAATATCTTCAGTTCGGCATTTGAAAAAACATTCTCCTCGTTATTCTCCGCCTTTGTTGTCAAAGAGAAAACACAGCAGAGAATAACGTGGAGAAATATGATTTTATTACATTTCATCGGTTATTAATCCTTCAGGGAATATGTCACCGTAGTGACTACGCGAACTTTCTTTATATATTGCGTATTCTCATCACGATTATCTATCGAGAACTGTCCTTGGTCGGCACTGATAATCTTGTCCAACTTCGAATTAGAATTCTCAGCAAACTGTTGGGCAGTCTTTTCCGCATTCTTAATTGCCTCTGTCATCATCTCCGGTTTCATATCACGGAAAGCGACGAACTCATACTTAATAGGATTCTCATATCCCCCGTCAACAATAGCAATACCCTGCTGCAACAATTCTCCCTGACGACTGATAAGTGAACGCACCAGTTTCACATTTTGGGAACTCACCGTGATAGTTGAAGTAATATTATATCGGAAACTACGATTATTCTCGCTATATCGTTCTGCATTCAGGTCGATTACCGTAGGGGCATTCACACTGATTTCATCCTCCTTTAATCCATTATCAGTCAGAAACTTCTTTATAACTGCATTAGTACTATTAATCTTTGAATAGAGAGCAGGCAAGTCATTACCCAACTCCTTAGTCTGAATAGGCCAAGTTACCTTATCGGCATCAACTTCCTTCTCAGCCAGACCCTTCACCGTGACCCTTCTGTCTTTATTGGTAAAATTATCCATGGCAGCCTTCAGGCTCACTCCTAATGTACACAATCCGAGTACAACTCCTACTGCAATTATAGCAGCTTCTTTGATGTAACTAGTCTTTTCCATTTCACTTATAAATTTAAAATATTGGTTATGTATTTTAAATAATTAAACGTAGAATACGCTGCAAAATTATAGGAAATTCCAAAATTTTCGTACCTTCGCAGCCGATTTAGAATTAGGTTAAGATGAAAATAGGATTTGACAACGAGAAATATCTTCGCATTCAGTCGGAACACATCAAGGAGAGAATCACCCAATTCAACGGCAAACTGTACTTGGAATTGGGCGGAAAACTATTCGACGACCATCATGCGTCAAGAGTATTGCCAGGATTCAAGCCTGACAGCAAACTGCGCATGTTCCAACAGATATGCGACAGCATTGAAATTGTAATTGTAATCAGCGCTGAGGATATTGAAAACAATAAGATACGTGCCGACCTTGGTATTACATACGATGAAGATGTACTTCGTTTACGCGACGAATTCATGGCTCGCGGTTTTATGGTTGGCTCTGTAGTAATCACCCACTACGACGGACAGCGTGCAGCAGACTCATTCCGTCAGCGCCTGAAGCGTTTGGGCATCAAATCCTACTATCACTATCTTATCGACGGCTATCCGCATGATGTAGCACGCATTGCATCTGACGAAGGATTTGGCAAGAACGACTATGTAGAGACAACCCGTCCTCTTGTAATCGTCACTGCCCCAGGTCCGGGAAGCGGTAAAATGGCTGTATGTCTCAGTCAGTTATACTGTGAGAACAAACGTGGCATCCATGCCGGTTACTCAAAATTCGAAACTTTCCCAGTATGGAGTCTGCCTCTTAAACATCCTGTTAACATCGCCTACGAAGCAGCCACAGCCGACCTGAACGATGTCAACATGATCGACCCATTCCATCTTGAGGCATATGGCAAGGTAGCAGTAAACTACAACCGCGACATAGAAATATTCCCCGTTCTCAATGCCCTGTTCGAAGGCATCTACGGAGAGAACCCATACAAATCACCAACCGACATGGGTGTCAACATGGTTGGATTCTGCATTTCCGACGATGAAGTATGTTGTCAGGCATCAAGGGATGAAATTATCCGTCGCTATTATGATGCAACCAACAAATATGTCGATGGAATGTGCAATGAAGCTGAGATTAACAAGATAAAATTACTTTTCAATCAGGCAAAGATAACCACCGACGACCGTCGCACCACTGTTGCAGCCAATGCCACAAAAGAGCGCACAGGTCACACATCAGCAGCTATGGAACTTGAAGACGGCACGATCATCACAGCCCACTCATCTCCTCTGCTTGGATGCAGTGCAGCACTGATACTGAATGTCACAAAACATCTGGCAGGCATCGACCATGAGATAAATCTCATTCCACAAAGCATGATTGAGCCTATACAAAAGACAAAGGTAGAATATCTGGGGGGAATCAATCCACGACTGCATACAGACGAAGTGCTTGTTGCCATATCAGTACTCTCTGACCACGACGAGAATTGTCGTCGTGCCTTAATGCAACTTCCAAAACTTCGTGGATGCCAGGTTCACAGTACAGTCATGTTAGGAGAGGTTGACCGTCGTATATTCAAAAAACTCGGTTGCGGTCTTACCTGTGACCCGGTAAAAAAGAAACCAGCAATAAAAACTAACGTTTCTTAGTACTCCCACCGAGAATCGAACTCGGATCTAATCTTTAGGAGAGATTTGTTCTATCCATTGAACTATGAGAGCCCATATACAAGGTGTCCGATTGGACACCTTTTTTATTTCTGTCGTATGCCCATACGAGCCTCAACTACATTAACAATATAGTCGCCAAGCTTTTCACATTCGTTGATGAGGTCCATATAAATAGTACCCTCAGTGTATGTGTATTGATGATTATTGATATCGCTGATATTCTGCGACTTCAACTGATTACGATAATTGTTTATTTCGTTTTCTACATTGTACGTGCGATTCACATCGAAAGCCTCCTTACGTCCAGCCATAAGCACATTCATCTGTGTAAGTGCCTGGTCGGTAAGATCCATCATCTGGTGGATATGGTCATACTGACTGTCATTGAAGTGGTCTTGTTTATCAATGAACTTACGGCTAATCGTACGTGCCATCTTATAGCAAGAGTCACCGATACTCTCCAGTTCAGAAATCTCACGGAGCATGGCACGAATCTTACTCTTTGTATCGTCAGACAAATGTGCATCGCTGACCTGATTCAGGTAATTAGCAATTTCAAGTTCCATATTGTCTGAAATCTTCTCATACTTTTCTATACGTGAATAGAGAGTATTGAATTCACTCTCCTTCTTATCCTGCTTATTGCTCGAAGCCGAGAGGGCAAGTAAATCGCCAACCATCCCAAACATACGTTGCATACGGTTTGCAAAAGACCCTATCTCCTTGTGCGCCTCAAGCACAGAGAGTTCCGGAGTCTTCATGATGCCTGCAGTAATGAAATGCAGACGGAAGTCCTCCTCATCGCCATCGGCTTTCTTTGGTTTGATTACCCAGCAAACAAACTTCTCTATATACTGAACGAACCAAATGAGCAGTACAGTATTGCAGAGGTTAAATGCAGTATGGAAAGCAGCCAATACAACAGAAACCTTTGCAAGGTCAGGATTACTCTGGTCAAAACCTATGATACTACATATTGCCTTCAAGAACCACGGTAACACAGCCCACACCCATACCGCACCGACTATATTCATACTCATATGCGCAAAGGCAGCACGTCTTGCCTGAGTGTTTGCCTCCATAGCAACTATATTTGAGGTAATAGTTGTTCCTACATTCTCACCAAGTACAAGCATAACACCCTGATCCAGATGTAGTAAACCAGTCGAACAAAGAATCATTGTGATAGCCATGATTGCAGCACTCGACTGCACACACATTGTAGCACAGATACCAATCACGAAGAACAACAGGGAATTCCAAAATGTCTTATCATTGATCGGATCGAAGAACTGGCGGATAGCACCACTTGCCTCAGGATCGTCAACGAGCAGGAATCCAGTTTCTTTCAGGGTAACCAGTCCGAGGAAGAAGAAAGCGATACCAAACAGGAAATCACCGATGATGCGGCGCTTCTTCATGTAAATAAGAATGATACCTATGAAGAAAGCCGGATAAACTAAATCGGAAATACTGAATGAGAACACGAGCGACATAATCCATGCGGTAATTGTAGTACCGATGTGTGCACCCATGATAACTGAAATAGCTTGAATCAGTGTAAGCAAACCTGCGTTAACGAACGACACAGTCATCAGGGTAGTTGCAGTTGATGACTGAACTGCAGCCGTCACGAACATACCTGTAAGTATGCCCGTAAAGCGGTTAGTAGTCATTGCACCAAGAATATGACGCAACTGAGGACCCGCCAATTTCTGCAGCGCCTCACTCATGGATTTCATACCGAACATGAGCAATGCGAGCGAGCCAAGAAGTTTAAATAATACCCAAATAGACATAATTTACTTACTATTTAAGATTTTTACGATTTCCTTTTGTGGTCAATCCACTAATTATTCGTTTCTTTGTACAAAGAAAAGCACAATTAAGTATTATGTTAACACAAAACCGCTGCAAAAATACTAAAAGTTCTGAAAAGTTCGAAGTAAGTGAAGCTTTTTTACGCATTACAGAACAAATTAATCCTGACGATGCCCCAAAAACTATCTCTGAGGCTATCAATTATCTTGTGTCCCGACTGCATATTAACAGTATCTTCGGTCCAAAGTTAAAAGTATTCGACCTTTCATCCGACTACATGAACGGAGTTATCGATTTTGGTGGAGGCAGTACGATGGTACGTATCAGTGAGGCACTGAAAGAAGCTGCCATAAGCACTATTGCCGAAGAGATTGCCTATCGTCAGAAGGTACGTGCCGTACTCATTGCCGGTCCTTCATCCAGCGGCAAGACTACCTTCTGCAAAAAACTTTCCTATGCACTCCGTCAACAAGGACTCAAAACTGTCAGCATGTCGCTCGACGATTATTATATGCGTGGCGACAATGTGCCCCAAGATGAAGATGGCCAGCCGGACTGGGAATCCATCTATGCCCTCAACCTGCCTTTACTGCAGGAGCACCTGGCATCCCTTATTGAAGGGAAAGAGATTCGTCTGCCTCGATTCGATTTCACAATAGGCGAGAGTGTACTGACCGACCGCATCCTGCACTTGGAATCTGACAGCATACTTCTTATTGAAGGAATTCACGCACTGAATCCCATCTTGCTCGAGGGTTTAGACCTTCCTGCCGACCGTTTCTTCAAGATATATATATCTGCCCTTACCATCTACCACGAAAAAGACGGCAGCATATTCCCTACTACAGACAACCGTCTCCTGCGCCGTATCGTTCGCGACTCGCAGTTTCGCAACACCACCATTCAGGAGACCCTCTCCCGTTGGCCATCAGTACGTCGTGGTGAAGAGAAATGGATATTGCCATTCCAGGAGAATGCCGATGTAAACATCAACTCAGCCTTTCAGTATGAATACTGTGTACTGCGTCAGCTAGCCCTTCCTCTACTTGAGAAAGTACAACCGGGTGAACCGCAATACGAGGAGGCTCAGCGTCTGATACGAATGCTGCATAAATACCATCGCATCAAAGTAGAATACTTCCCTCCATATTCGCTTCTGCGCGAATTCCTTGGAGGCAGTGCCTACGAATACTAATCGAAATTTACCACACACATGATTGAAGGTACATCAAAAATGACTACCTTTGTCCCCTGAAAAACAGCATATAGAAATATGGAAGTACAAATAATCAACAAATCACACCATCCTCTGCCACAGTATGCCACACCACAATCGGCAGGAATGGATTTGCGTGCGAACCTCGATGAACCCATCACACTGCAACCTCTGCAGCGTACCCTCGTACCAACTGGTCTTTTCATGGCTCTGCCTGCAGGCTACGAAGCACAGGTGCGTCCCCGTTCCGGATTAGCGATCAAGAAAGGTATCACAGTACTCAACACTCCAGGCACAATCGATGCCGACTATCGCGGAGAGGTTTGCGTCATCCTTATAAACCTCTCTAACGAACCGTTCGTCATCAATGATGGAGAACGCATCGCACAGATGGTGATTGCCCGTCACGAGCAGCCCGAACTCATTCAAGTAACAGAACTGAACGAGACAGAACGTGGAGCCGGAGGTTTTGGTCATAGCGGAACGAAATAAGAAAGCAATGAGATACACATTATATATTATATGTATGATATTTGCTTTGTCGGCATCGGCAAGGCGTTCGAAGACCGATCGTCTGCAACCCGCCACCGACTTGCGTTTCACAGCCTTCTTTATGGAAGCACAGCGGCAGCTCCGTCACAACAACCTCGCAGCTGCCTATGAACTGTTTAGCTACTGCAAACAGCTCAATCCACAATCGCCCGAAGTACTCTACTTTCTGGCTCCACTCAACATCTTCCTCAATCAGGATTCAATAGCCGTCAGCGACATGGAACGTGCCGTTGAAATGGCACCAGACAACTACTGGTACTCCGAACTCCTCTCAAAACTCTACTTCAGTCGCAATCGCCCGTCTGATGCAATCAGCGTACTCGAACAGATGAACAAACGCTGGAGCGACAAGCAGGAACTCAATTACATGATGCTTGATGCCTATGCTTCGCAAAACATGGTTGACAGTGTGTTGAGTGTGCTTAAGCGTTTAGAGGTGAAAGACGGTAAATCCGACCAGATCAGTCTTGAGAAGGTGAAAATATACACCCAGCGCAACGACGTAAAGTCAATCATCGATGAAATGGAGGATTTGGTAAAGGCATCGCCTACCACAACCCTACCTGTCGATCTTCTTCCGCGCTTGCTTAAAGAAAAGTCCGATGCATTCATCCTTCTGGGCGACATATACCACAAGGCAGGCAACGACGAACGTGCATTCCAGTACTACGATTCATGTCTCGTATATAAGCCCGATGATGCAATGGCACTCAACAACTATGCCTACTATCTGGCACTCTCTGAGACAAAACTCGACACAGCAGAAGTGATGTCGCGCCGCAGCAACCAGCTCGACCCCGACAATCCTACATACCTCGACACCCTCGCTTGGATACTCTATCTTCGCGGCAATTATGTCGAGGCAAAACGTCTTATCGACCGCACCATAGAACTGATGAAACCGGAAGAACTGGAAGAGGCAGAGGATGTGCGCGAACATCTCCAGAAGATAAACGATAAATTAAAATAATGATAACCGACCCCACCTGGATATTCTTTATCGTAGTGTGCATCATCTTTACAGCACCTATGATATTCAGCAAGTTGCACATTCCGCATCTTGTAGGTATGATATTGGCAGGTGTGGTAGTCGGCGAACATGGTCTCAACCTGCTCCAACGCGACTCTTCGTTCGAACTGTTCGGCAAGGTAGGTATCTATTTCATCATGTTTCTTGCAGGATTGGAGATGAACATGCAGAACCTGAAGCAGAACCGCATGCGCGGTATTGTCTTTGGAGCCCTCACAACGATTATTCCGTTTCTCTTCGGACTCTACTCCGGACTCAACTTGCTCCATTACAGCACACCCGCCTCACTTCTTCTTGCATGTATCTTTGCATCTCACACCCTCGTAAGTTATTCTATTGTAGGGCGCTACGGCGTTACCAACGACCCCTCGGTCACAGTATCCATCCTCGCTACTATGATAGCCCTTCTCTCAGCACTTCTTTTCCTTGCCGGTATGTCGGAAGTGCTGAAAGGTGAAGATGCAGGTTTTAAGTTCTGGCTTCTCTTCGTGCTTCGCATAGCACTTTTCCTGGCCATCATGTTCTTTGTCTTTCCACGTATCATACGATGGTTCTTCCGTAAATTCTCCGACCCTATAATGCTCTTCACCTTTACCCTTGCCGTCGTATTCCTTGCTGCAGCCATGGCAGCCGAGCTATGCGGACTTGAGGGCATCTTCGGAGCATTCCTTTCCGGTCTGGTGCTCAACCGTTTTATTCCGAGCACATCACCATTGATGAACCGTTTGGAATTCGTGGCAGAAGCCATCTTCATTCCATACTTCCTTATAGGTGTCGGAATGCTGGTCAATGCGCGTCCTCTTTTCCAGGAAAGCAGTGCCTTGCTCGTCGTTGTCATCATGGTTGTAGCAGGTACAGTGTCGAAATACATCTCTGCCGTCATCGCCCGTCATCTGTTCCGCTGGAGTCGTCCTCAGGGACTTATGCTCTTCGGGCTTACCGAAGCCCACGCAGCAGGAGCCTTGGCAATGGTGCTTGTGGGCAGACACCTCATCATCCCGGCTACTGGCGAACCACTCATGAGTGCTGCAGTACTCGATGGTGTGGTAGTCATGATTCTTATCTCCTGCATCATCAGCGGAATCTTCACCGATCAGGCAGCCAAAGGCATCAAAATCGGCATTGGTCAGCGTGTAGTCACTCAGCGTCACGACTCTACAGCCCTTGACGATGAGAAAATACTCATTCCTATAAACAGCATATCCAATGTGCGTCAGATAATGAGTGTGGCATTCATGATGCGCAACCGCCAACTCAACCGAGGACTTATCTGTCTGAACATGATAAACGACTCAAACCTGACGGAACAGGCTCGCCAGCACTCTCAGGAATGTCTCGATATGGCTACTGAACTGGCAGCAGCAGCCGATGTGCCGGTACAGACAAGAACCCGACTTGCTGTCAACTTCGTTATGGCAGCCATTCATTCTTTCTACGAAAACGATGCCAGTGAAATCCTAATCGGACTTCATCGTCGCATGCACCCATCCGACAACTTCTTCGGACAATTTGCAAGCGGACTCATCGATGGAATCGCCCGTCAGATATCCATTGCCAACATAATCATTCCGGCAAACACACTACGGAAGATTATAGTTGCGGTGCCTCCAAAAGCACAGTACGAACGTGGTTACTACCGTTGGGTAAACCGTGTAGCCCG
>DEJD01000095.1:0-4335 GCA_002353215.1 Prevotellaceae bacterium UBA2757 | reverse complement strand
TGCCGTCTCTGCGTCACGAAGTGGCAGCCGACCACCTCTTCATAGTCATAGCCTCGCGTCGCGGCAGCATGTCATGGAATAAAGCATTCAACAAACTACAGCAATGGCTCAGCCAGTACTTCTCTCACACCTCTCTGCTCGTTATTTACCCCGACCAGCAGGCAGACAGCGAAGAGAGCTTCCTCTCTCCTAATCGCAGTACTCAGAGCACAGGCGACACTACCAACCAGCGCATCAGCAATTGGCTTTCTCACTGGATACTGAGAGCCTCCTGACAACAGATATGATACAACTCAGAAATATAACTAAATCGTTCGACGACCTCCAGGTTCTCAAGGGCATTGACCTCAGCATAGAACAGGGAGAGGTAGTCAGCATTGTTGGTCCCTCAGGAGCCGGTAAGACGACCCTCCTTCACATCATGGGCACCCTCGACCGTCCAACCTCGGGCACAGTCAGCATAGCAGGCACTGACGTAAATCAGCTCACATCAAACCAGTTAAGCCATTTCCGTAGCCGCTACATAGGATTCGTATTTCAGTTTCACCAACTCCTGCCCGAATTCACCGCACTCGAAAACATCATGATACCAGGCATGATTGCACTCAGCCAGCACGGAGTGAAAGGATTTCCGCATAAAGAACTGCCCTTCCACAACAGTGCCACACTACGTCAACGCGCACTCGACCTGCTCGACACGATGAACCTTACAGACCGCGCCGACCACAAACCCAACCAACTCTCCGGAGGCGAACGACAGCGCATTGCCGTAGCTCGTGCCCTGGTTAACGACCCGTCTGTGATTCTTGCCGATGAACCCTCCGGGTCGCTCGACACACAGAATAAAGTAGAACTGCATCAGCTCTTCTTCGACCTGCGCAATCAGTTTGGCTACACCTTCGCAATCGTCACCCACGACGAAACCCTTGCAGCTATGACCGACCGCACTATCCGACTTCTCGACGGACAGATAGACAATGCAGGCGAAGCAAACACTATAGAAGAAACAGATAACCCTGAACAGTCAGACAAAACAGAATAAACATACTCTCATGGAAGTAAAACCACAACTCGGCAAGCGCAACACACTGCGTGTAGCACGCATCCTGCCTCACGGAGCCTATCTTGAAGGCGGTCAGGTAGGCGACATCCTTTTACCAACAAAGTACCTGCCAGAAGGAGTCAAAATCGGTGATTCCATCGAAGTATTTCTGTATCTCGACCATGAGGAACGACTCATAGCAACCACAGAACATCCTCTTGTAGAAGTAGGAGGCTTTGCCTTCCTTGAGTGCAAATGGGTGAACCAGTATGGAGCCTATCTCGACTGGGGACTTACCAAAGACCTCTTCTGTCCTTTCCGCGAACAGGCAGTACATATGCAGCCTGGCAAACGCTACCAGATATACTGTTACATCGATAACCTGACCTATCGCATCGTATGCACATCGCGCATCCAGCGACTGCTCAAGAACAAGCAGGAAAACCAACAGGAACAGGAGAAATACATCACTCCCGACGGCGAAGTGCGCTACAACCAGCTCACCTCGCGTCCACTTCTTATCGACGACTTCGCTCCTCGTCTTCTGCAATGGATGCAGGAACATGGCGGCAAATGTCATCTGCACGACCATAGTCCTTCAGACGAAATCTACAACACCTTTGGAGTGAGCAAACGCACCTTCAAACAAGCCGTAGGCAACCTCTACAAAAACGGACAGATAGAAATCTTGCCCGATGGGCTGAAGGTTAAGGGTTAGAGGTTAAGGGTTAGTGGCAGTTGACAATGAAAAATGAAAAATGAAAAATGAAAAATGAAAGCCTATGCACATCGCATAGGCTTTTGTTTGTCTTATGTTGGGGATTGATTACCAGAGATTATATTGATTTTTTACCAAAACTCTAAATCAACCTATACTATTGACATCCAATAGAAAATCAAGTAAGTTCATAGTGACAATGCCTTGTTCGTCAATTTTACGTTTAATGTTATCGCCGACAATAATCATTTTTCGGAAGTTGTCGTTAACACTCAACAAAGGACGCTTCTCTTGAGCCACTTTTTCATCGGTGGGCATATTATAGGCAGATTGTATGTAAATGCGCTCAGCACCTTTATTTACCACAAAATCAACCTCCAAAGGCAGACGTACCGTCTTGCCAGAGGCATTAGTTCCCCAGGTCTCTACAAAACCCACATCTGTACGATAACCGCGCATGCGGAGTTCATTGTAAATGACATTCTCCATTATGTGTGTTTCTTCTTGTTGACGAAGATTCAAAATGGCAGCACGCAGCCCCATATCAGCGAAATAATACTTCGTCTCCGTACCAATATATTTACGCCCCTTTACGTCATATCTCAAGGCTTCCTCTATCAAAAAAGAGTCCTGCAAATAGCCGATATAGTCCCTGATGGTATCATCCTTTATGTTAGCACCCTCTGCAGACATAAACGTGTTAGCAATCCTCCTCGGATTGGTCGACGTGCCAATACAGGAAGCCATCACTCGAATCAAGGTACGCAGCCCACCCACATTTCTTATATGGTTACGTTCCACAATGTCTTTCAGATAAGTCAGCTCATAGAGATTGGTTAAATAATCTATTTTCTTCTCCTCGCTCTCATACTGCAACACTTGCGGCAGACCACCATATGTATAGTATTCCTTCCAAGCCTCATATCGATCGCCACCAATAGCAGAATAAAACTCACTGAAAGAAAGTGGGTACAAATGAATTTCATCGCCTCTTCCGCGAAACTCTGTGACAACATCCTTCGAGAGGAATTTGGAATTAGAGCCTGAAACATAGACATCAAGTCGACTATCCTGCATCAAACTGAGCAGTACTTCGATAAAATCATCCGCCAATTGTACCTCGTCGAGAATTACATAATGTGTACGCTTATCGGGGCGGATTCTGCTTTCAATATAATTCAGCAGAGCATCTGGGTCTCGCAATGCCTTGTTTCGGCGGTTGTCTAACGATATTTCAATAATGTGATCTTCAGATATGCCCTGTGCGACAAGATGCTGATGAAACAATGTCATTAGCAGGAACGACTTACCGGACCGGCGGATGCCAGTGACAATCTTTATCATTCCGTTTCCCATAGAAGAAATCAACTGCTGAAGATATTTATCACGTGAAATTATCATACTTTTAGAGGAGAATTTTTGTGGTATTCCAATATTTTTCCACCACAAATGTGAGACTTTTATTCGATTCAGCCAAACTTTTTTGAAGAAAAGAATAAATACACACAAAAAAAGCCTATACACATCGCATAGGCTCTTTCTATTCTATATTGTACGAGTTCCTTCCTATCTTCAGTTTCTAACATATAACTAAGCCATCACGTTCTACATTGTTTCTGAAAAGGGGATTAGCCTGCTGTTTCCATTGTTTTTGTGTATATATTGCAGGATGAATCATTGCATCAATTTTCCAGCCCAATTCCCAGAAAGGATAAGAATAAAGATCATAATCAGTTTCTGTGAGCTTTTCTTTATCAAGTATAACAAGGACATCCCAATCAGACCCAGCATGAGCATCTCCACGTGCCTGAGACCCGAATAGAATTACCCGAGCACCTTTAGGAATTTCCTTGTTAGCAACATCCCTAATTGCAGAAAGTATTGAATCTTTACTCATTATGTTTTATTTTCTGCAGCAAAAGTACAATCCTTCTACGAAACCGCCAAATTTTGAATTTGATTTTTCTTATTTATGCCGCAACACCTTACAGTTTAGCACAAAAAAGCCTATGCACATCGCATAGGCTTTCGTTTGTATTATGTTGGGGATTGATTACCAGAGGTTGTCGATATTGATATTAAAAGAAGTACTTAACGAGTTCATTTCTGCTTTGTTCATCTAAAGTTTCTTTCATAACCTGATTCCCTCGTTCATTACGTTAATATAGAAGGGTGTTTTAAATGGACGATTTTCCCATTGAGTTTTCAGCATAATTATGGGACTTATTTGAACACCTGATTCAAGTTCTATTTCATACAATTCACCTGACAAAGCACTCTCGCGTTTCAAATCACGCTTATCTCCATCAAGCAGAATAAGCAAATCAATATCGCTATTAGGATGTGCATCACCACGCGCTTCAGAACCATACAATAGAGTTGTTGCCATAGGCTCCACTCTATGTATAGTCTGGCTAATTTGCTTAACTATATCAGGTCTTCTCATTTTTTCTATGATTATCGGCGCAAATATAGAAACATCTGACTTTATAAACAAATTACCAGAAAGATAATTGATATTTTTCTCCGCAACTCATCATGGATAAGCACATAAAAAAGCCCATGCACATTGCAT
>DEJD01000009.1:17783-59319 GCA_002353215.1 Prevotellaceae bacterium UBA2757 | reverse complement strand
CAACTGAGCTATTTCCGCATTCACCTTAGGCCTTTCCTCTGAAAAGCGGTGCAAAGGTAAGATACTTTTGGGAAAGTACAAAATAAATGCTGAAAAAATTTCAAATTTATTTCATTCCCGACTAAGCAACAACGTCAGAACATAAGGAAGAGAATCATAATTTCACGGTTACCTTCTTTCCTTCGTAGCTTACGGTCTTGTCGAATCTCTTCGGTTCTTTATCGCCTTTTGCTCCAATAACTATACGGAAGTTACGCTTTTTCAGCATACCCTTATACTCCCCTTTTCTCTGATGGATTGTCAGGGTGTTCTCTTTATCGTTCCATGAGAACTGGATTTCGCTGAAGTCGCCCTTCTCGTAGTTGTAGTTATCACCTTCATCTTCGTACAGAGTAAACTTGCCATCCTGTCCCGGATAGATACGAAGTTCCAGGTTGTCCCAAGGTTTCTCGTCGGAATACTGTACCTGCGGTCCCATAGGCAGAATACTTCCTGCCTTTACATATACAGGCATTTCATTGATTGGACAAGGACGTTTTACGGTTCTGCCGCCTCTCACCTTCTCACCAGTCCAGAAGTCGTACCAGTCATTACCCTTTGGCAGATATACCTCAACAGGTGCTGCAGCCTTCTTTACGTCAGGATAGATAAGATGTCCCTTCTTGTCTGTGCCAAGCCATGTATAAAGAGGATCGGTAACAGGTTTAACGAGCAGCTCTCTTCCGAACATATACTCATCATTTCGGAGGATTGCCTTTCTGTCGTCGGTATAATCCATCAGCAGAGGTCGCATCATCATACCGCTGTGCTGTACCACCTCACCTGCCATAGAATAAATATAAGGCAACAATCTGTAACGCAGTTCTATGTATTGTTTCATCACATCGTATGCCCAGTCGCCTTCCTTACCGAATTCATAGAGTTCGCTTACCATTGGCGACGAGCAGTGATTTCGCATCAGAGGCATAAACGTACCCCACTGCATCCATCTCACTTGCAGTTCCTGTACAGCAGGGCTCTTCGGATTGTTATCCATATCCCAATAGAAGAAACCGCCCAGGTCGGTGTTCCAGAACGGTATGCCACAAAGTGTGTAGTTCAGTCCACTTGGAACCTGCTTTTTCATTTCAGCCCAAGTTGCCTGTATATCACCACTCCATGAGAATGTGCCATAGTGCTGAATACCCATTGCTCCACTGCGGGTCATCTGAACGGAACGCTTATGGTTACCCTTCATAGCTCTCTGATGCTCATAGATACCTTTGTTTGTCATCAGAGGGAAAGCATTCTTAACAGAACGCCAAGTGCCGGCACTGGTTTTGTAGTCTTCATCACCATCTTTTGCAAAGTGGTCAGGTTCTGTAGAGTCTGTCCACCATGCATCGAAACCAATATTATAAAGATGTGTAAGTTCGTCCCAATATATATCACGAGCCTGGGCATTGAACGGATCGTATGGTTTCACACCGTTATTCCTTGGCCAAGTCTCAAATGGCAGGAGGGCACCAATCTCATTCAGTCTTTGGTAAGCTTTAGTCCAAGGACCGAAATTTGCCCAAATACTTATCATAAGGTGAGCATGATTATCGTGTACATACTTAGCCATCTCCTCTGGCGACTTGATTCTTGGCTGCTTACCTGCCTTCTTGTATTCCTCAGCCAGTTTCTTCAGGTCGTTAGGCAGATATTTAGCCCACTGCTCATCTCCCACCTTATTAATATAATATGGGTTTTCAAATCGCATAGCATTCCAGTTGGAGTCGCATCCCCAGTACTGCCAGTCCTGAACTATACCATCAAGCGGAATACGGAGTTTTCTGTATTTATCAAGTACATCACACAATTCATCACTTGTTTTGTATCTCTCACGGCACTGCCAGTGTCCCATAGTCCACAGCGGGAACATCGTAGCCTGTCCTGTCAGTTGCCTGATAGCAGCTATCACTCCATCCTGTTTTCCGTCACGATACATTACATAGTAATCCACACCTTCAGCTACTTCCGACTCAAAGGTCATACCATCGGCAGAGTCCTCAAACAGACTCTTTCCTGCGTTATCCCAATAAATACCATAACCTTTTTCTGAGGTGATATAAGGAATGGCGATATATGTATTATCATTCCAAAGAATCTTTTTCTGACCTCTCCAGCAGATAGTCTCATCACGCAACTGTCCCAATCCGAAGATAGCCTCATTGTCTTCCAGTGTCCATGTCTGTCCCACTTTCAGTTTGCCTTCGTCAGCATCTCCTTTTCTCACTACCATCTTAGTAGCTTTCTCTCTGATTATAGGTGTACCCTGCACACCGAGGATAAGCAACTGTCCGGTTTTCTTATCAAGGCGCACACTCATACGGCTCGACGATAGAATAGCATATTTGCCATCCTTGCTTTCATCCACATCTACTCCGAACTTTTCTCCCGGATGCAGAATGACGGAGAAGCTCTTTTTCTCCATAGGTGCTGCACCCTTAGGTTGTTTTACCACCCTCACAATTTCAGGTGAGTAGAACTCCACTTTCACCTTCATGTCGGCAGTTTCTACACTTATAGTTCTTTGTTTATCCTTAGCTATAGCTGTCAGACTGGCAACTAACGATAAAATCAGGATTGTACTTCTTTTCAGATTAGTTATAAATTCCATAGCTTTATTAATTTAAGATTAGTGTTGCAAAGATAAATGTTTTTTTTGATACGCACAAAAAAAATCCTATAATCATTGATTATAAGACTTCGCTGGTAGCGGGTATGGGAATCGAACCCATCTTTCATGCGTGAGAGGCATGTGTCCTGAACCGATAGACGAACCCGCCAAAAAAAGAGCGGAAGGAGGGGGATTCGAACCCCCGGTACGGTAACCCGCACGTCAGTTTAGCAAACTGGTGGTTTCAGCCACTCACCCATCCTTCCGGAAACTTATAGCTGAATTATCACTCAAGGAGCGTTTCAATGTGTCCTCGAAGTGTGCCTTTTTTCAAAAGCGATGCGAAGGTACGACTTTTAAATTGAATATTAAAAATAATATTACAAAAAATATCGCTGCAAGTGTGTTTTTTTTAATTATTGACATTATTATTGGGCGTTTTTATGTACTTTTGCACAATTTTACACCACAATGAAGGATTTCAGCGATATTATAGACAGGGGCTATGGACTGATAGACCTGAACTACGCTACGGACGCAAGGGGATGTCTTTGCTATGCAGAGTGGCAGGATCTGCCTTTCGAACCCCAACGTATGTTCTGGATATACGATGTAAATCAGGGGCAGAGCCGAGGTCAGCACGCTCATAGCGAGTGTGAGGAGGTTGTTTGGGCTGTAAAGGGTGGATTCGAAATGTTTGTGGATAACGGCAAGGAACAGACAACAATAAAGATGGACAATCCGCATAAGGGCATATATATAGGCAAGAATGTGTGGTGTGAGCTAAAGAATTTTCAGGAAGGAACGGTATGTGTTGTGGTGGCAAGTGTGAAATATATGCACGAGGGATATATCAGAAACTATGAAGAGTTTAAGCGTGTGTTTGGTCACAGGGCAGAAGATATAACCCAGGAGAAGATGTCTGAGAAGCAGGAAGCAAAGACCGGGCTGACACTAGTGAAATATACGCCTGACAGAGCCGAGCAATGGAATCGGTTTGTGGCGGAGTCGAAAAACGGCACGTTTATGTTCGACCGTAACTATATGGACTATCATAGTGACAGGTTTGAAGATGCTTCTATCATGTTCATAGACAAAGAGAGAGTGTTTGCTGTTCTGCCTGCCAATATAGACAGAAAACGAGGATGTATCTGTTCGCACCAGGGATTGACTTATGGTGGTTTGGTTATGAGCGATGAGATGGATTCGGTAAGAGTGCTGGAGGCTTTCAATCTGTTGCGCAACTATTATAAGGAAGAATACGGAACAAACACCCTACTCTACAAGGCTGTACCTCACATCTACTGGCGACAGACAAGCGGTGAGGATGAGTATGCGTTATATAGATGTGGTGCCAAACTTAGTGCATGCGGACTGTCAAGTTGTGTGAACCTAAAGTCGCCTATCTCTTATGAGCGTTCGCGTCGCAATGCGCTGAAGAAAGCCCAAAAGGCAGGACTAAAGGTTGAGGAGACAAACCAAGTGGAGCAGTATTGGCAGATTCTGAACAGAGTGTTGAAGGAGCGCCACGGACTGAAACCGGTACATAGCAGCGAGGAACTTGAATTGCTGATGAAGAGGTTCCCTCAGAACATAAAACTATATGCCGTAAGGGATAAAGAGGGAGAAATGATTGCAGGCACATACATATTTATATATGAGAAGACAATCCATACGCAATATATGACTGCTACAGACGAGGCACGACATTGTGGAGCTCTGGATCTGCTCATCGACTGGCTGATAAAGGAGTATGCTCAGAGTCACGAATGGCTCGATTTCGGTATATCGACTGAGGAGAACGGACATTGGCTTAACGAAGGACTGATATACCAAAAGGAAGGATTCGGAGGCAGAGGCGTTTGCTATAACCAATACGAGATAAAATTATAACGATAACGAAAACGATAACGAATACCGGTAAACAGTAAACGGTAAACAGTAAACTAAAAATGCATACTAAAGAAGAAAAGATGGAAGCTTTCGGCAGGTTGCTCGATGTGATGAACGACCTGAGAGAAAAGTGTCCTTGGGACAGAAAACAGACAAACGAAAGTTTGCGAGCTAATACAATCGAAGAAACCTTTGAATTGTGTGATGCACTCATAAAGGATGATGAATTAAATATTTGCAAGGAATTAGGTGATGTATTACTTCATATTGTTTTCTACTCAAAGATTGCAGAAGAAAAGCAGCAGTTCGATGTTGCTGATGTATGCAATAAGTTGTGCGACAAACTGATTTTCCGTCACCCTCATGTATATGGAGATGTAAAAGCAAATACTGCAGCAGAGGTGGTGCAGACTTGGGAACAGATAAAGCAGAAGGAAAAAGATGGTAACAAAACCGTGTTGAGTGGAGTGCCGAATACCCTACCCTCACTCATCAAGGCTTATCGCATACAAGACAAAGCCCGCAATGTGGGTTTCGACTGGCAGGAACGTCGTGAAGTGTGGAAGAAGGTGAAGGAAGAAATCACCGAATTTGAGGCAGAAGTTGAAAACATGGACAAGGAAAAGGCTACAGAGGAATTTGGTGATGTGATGTTCTCACTCATCAATGCAGCCCGCCTATACAAGATAAATCCGGACAATGCTCTGGAAAAGACAAACCAGAAGTTTATCAAGCGATTCAATTATGTAGAGTCAAAGGTGAAGGAACTGGGAAAGACTTTTCAAGACACCTCACTTGAAGAGATGGATAAATATTGGAACGAAGCTAAAAAACAATAAAATATACGACATGTCAGACTTACAAATACTTACAGAGAAGATAGGCAATATAGTGTGGGGGTGGCCTATGATTATCATGCTGTTGGGAACACACATCTTCCTTACAATCAGATTAAAGTTTCCGCAGAGAAAGGTTTTCAAGGCGATTAAGATGTCTTTTGCCAAAGACCATGATTCCGATGGTGATATAAGCCAATTCGGAGCTCTCACCACATCTCTTGCTGCCACCATTGGTACAGGAAACATCATAGGTGTGGCAACAGCTATAAGTCTTGGAGGACCAGGAGCCGTACTATGGTGCTGGCTTACAGGTGTATTCGGTATTGCCACAAAATACGGTGAAGGTCTGCTTGCCATCAAATACCGACAGAAGACAAGAAACGGAACTATTCTTGGCGGACCTATGTACGCACTTGAGAAAGGTCTTAATTGTAAATGGTTGGCAGTATTGTTTTGTATTTTCACAGTATTGGCTTCGTTCGGTATAGGTAATACTGTTCAGGCAAATGCCATAAGCGAAAACATCACACTTGTCATGGAACCGATACTCGATCCGCACTACACACGTCTGATTTGTGGATTTGTAATTGCCACACTTATTGGTTTTGTTACTATTGGTGGCGTAAAGAAAATAGCACACTGGTGTACAGCTATCGTACCTATGATGGCTATATTATACATTATAGGTTGTATATATATACTTATCTTAAATCACGAATATATCCCAGCTGCATTCAACAGTATTATTGAAGGCGCATTCTCCACAAAGAGTATGGGTGGTGGAGCTGTCGGTTCTGTGATGATGATAGCAGCCCGCTACGGTATTGCTCGAGGACTTTTCTCAAACGAATCAGGTCTGGGTTCGGCGCCTATAGTAGCTGCAGCAGCTCAGACACGCAATCCGGTGCGTCAGGCATTGGTTTCAAGTACAGGTACATTCTGGGATACAGTTGTAATCTGTGCTATCACAGGACTTGTTATCACAACCAGTATCATAGCTTCGCCCGATATTAGCGAGGATGCAGGTGGTTTGCTCACAAAAGAAGCTTTCGGTTTGGTTCCTTATGTAGGTACAATTATCCTTACATTCGGTATTCTCACATTCTCTTTCACCACCATCCTTGGCTGGAGCTACTATGGCGAAAGAGCTATAGAATATCTGTTTGGCAAAAAATCTATCATGCTCTATCGTATAGTCTTCGTTCTTGGCATATTCATCGGTTCTATAATGAGTCTTGCAATGGTTTGGAACCTCGCAGACATCTTCAATGCTCTAATGGCTATTCCTAACCTCATTTCACTTTTGCTCCTTTCCGGAGTAATTGCAAGGGAAACCCAGCACTATCTATGGGATAAGAATCTTGACGAAAAAATGGAAGAGGAGGAGATTTGCTAGTTGAGAGTTTAGAGTTGAGTGTTTAGAGTTTGTTATCGTTAAAGTTATCGTTAAAGTTAAGGTTAAGGTTAAAGTTAAACTTAAAGTTTAGGTTATTATATGGTACAGGATTTGTGTATAATCATGCTTACGGCTGGTATTGTCAGCCTGCTATTCAAGATGTTCAAGCAGCCAGTTGTGCTGGGATATATTGTAGCAGGTATGATGGTTGGACCATACATGCTTGGTGAGTCGTGGATAAACGAAGAGAATGCGAAAGTATGGGGCGATATCGGTGTGCTTTTCCTTTTGTTTTCTTTGGGATTGGAATTCAGTTTCAAAAAACTTCTGCAGGTAGGCAATACAGCCCTTATTGGTGCAACGACCATAGTGGTAGGCATGATGATAGTAGGTTTTTCTGCCGGCATGCTGATGGGACTGAATTTCATCAACTCCCTCTTCCTTGGAGGTATGCTTTGTATGTCTTCAACAACTATCGTGTTTAAGGCTATTGACGAGGCTGGACTTCGTGCCCATAAGTTTACTAAAGTATGTTTCGGCATTCTCATCATCGAAGACCTCTTTGCCGTCGTTCTGATGGTATTGCTGTCTTCAATTGCTGTGAAAAACGAATTCGAAGGCTCGGCTCTTGTTTTCCAAATCGTCACTCTCCTGCTATACCTCTCCATTTGGTTTATCAGCGGCATACTTATCATCCCTACCTTCCTCTCGCATTTCAAGCACCATCTTAACGATGAAACACTCACTTTGCTCTCCATCGGACTCTGTCTGGGTATGGTACTTTTAGCTGTAGAAGCCGGATTCAGTAGTGCACTCGGAGCTTTCGTCATGGGTTCTATATTAGCAGAAACTGTCGAAGCAGAACGAATCGAACACCTCATACAACCGGTTAAAAACATCTTCGGAGCTATCTTCTTCGTATCTGTAGGTATGATGATCGACCCACAAATGCTCATTAGGTATTGGCACGCAATTCTGATTATAACTCTCATCGTAGTCTTCGGACAGATATTTTTCGGTTCCTTGGGCACACTCCTAAGCGGACAGTCACTCAGAGTATCCCTCCAGACAGGTTTCTCATTGGTGCAGATAGGAGAATTCGCATTCATCATCGCTTCGTTGGGTGAATCACTCAACGTGACAGACAAAAACCTCTACCCCATTGTGGTAGCCGTTTCCGTCATCACCACATTCCTCACCCCTTACATAATGAAACTCGCCTACCCTACACTTTCCTTCCTCGACAAACATATGAGTGCCGAAACAAAGGAAATACTTGAGGAATACCGCAAGAATCGCAACGAACAGAAGAAGGACAAGAACTGGAAAAGAATCATTAAGATTCTGTTTACTGCCGGCATACGCCAAATCCTTACAGCTCCAGGTCTCAGAAGCATAATGCAACTGTTCAATAAGAATCTGTATGCCCGCGAGAAAGCAGCGGAACAGAAGCGCAGCATGATGCAGGAGACGCAAACATCACTCCTCAGTCTCGATATTCACATCTCGGAATTTGATATTCCTGCCAACTCTACTTTCTGTGGGCACACTCTGAAAAACATTGGCATGAGAGGAACAACAGGTGCCAACATAGTCAGTATAGTCCGCAGCGGAATCAACATTAACATCCCTAATGGAAACAGTCGTATATTCCCTAACGATAAAGTTGTTGTAGCAGGAACCGACGAACAGATGGATGCCTTCAAAAAACTGCTTGAGGAGAGTATAACCGAAAACAACGAAACTATCTATTCTCACAACAAGATAGAACTTGGCAATATGATTCTCGACGAAAACAATAAATTGGTTGGCAAGTTATTGAAAGAGTCGAATATACGCGAACAGACCCAGTGCATCATCATGGGTGTGATTCGTCCGTCCGAAGCAAGTGTGCTGAATCCTGAACCCAACATCAGGTTCCAGGCAGAAGACATTGTAATCATTGCCGGTGAAAAAGATAATATTAACAAGGCTACTGCAATTTACTCTGAAATGAGTATTGCAGAAAAGACAGAAAAATAAGAACTTTGCAACCAAAATAATAAGACGACTTGAAACTCTCAGAACTAAAGACAGGTGAAACAGGCATCGTGGTTCATGTACATGGACACGGAGGCTTCAGAAAACGAATCGTGGAAATGGGATTCATCAAGGGTGAAACCATAGAGGTTTTGCTCAATGCGCCTCTGCGCGATCCTGTGAAATATAAGGTAATGGACTACGAGGTGAGTTTGCGACGTGCCGAGGCAGAACTGGTAGAGGTAGTTAACGAAGAGGAAGCAGCTCGATATGAGGCAGAACACCCGTTTCAGCCTGGTATTCCTGCCGACGAGAAAATCCGTCGTCTGGCACGACTGAAGGAACACGAACTGAATGTAGTATTCGTCGGAAATCCTAATTGTGGAAAGACATCTATTTTCAATATAGCCAGTGGTGCTCACGAACGAGTCGGAAACTACTCCGGAGTTACCGTCGATGCCAAAGAAGGACAATTCGACTTTGAAGGTTATCACTTCAATCTTATCGACCTGCCTGGCACCTATTCCCTTACTGCATACACTCCGGAAGAGTTGTATGTGCGCCGATACATTATCGAAAAAACCCCTGATGTCATCATAAACGTGGTGGATGCGAGCAACTTGGAACGCAACCTCTACCTCACGACCCAACTCATCGATATGGACGTACCGATGATTATGGCTCTGAATATGTACGACGAACTGCGTACAAGCGGAAACCAGCTCGACATGCTGCAGCTGGGCACCTTGCTCGGTGTTCCAGTAGTACCTACAGTAGGCCGGACAGGAGAAGGTGTGCAGGAACTGTTCCATCAGATTATCGAAATTGAAGAAGGCAGACAGGCTATTGCCCGCCATATCCATGTGAACCACGGACAAATCATCGAACAGAACATTGAGAAAATTGAAACTCTGATTCGTCAAAACCCAGAACCCCACCATAACTACTCTGGACGTTTCCTGGCAATTAAAATGTTGGAGAACGACAGACAGATAGAGAGTATCATACATCAGTTGAACAATGCCGACGAAATTGTCAGACAGACAGAAGAATGCAAACAGAATATCCTTGCGGAGATTGAAGAAGATAGCGAATCTGCCATCACCGATGCGAAATACGGTTTTGTACAGGGAGCGTTGAAAGAGTGTTTCAAGAAGAACCACCCAAATGCCCGCATTCTAACCAAACGAATTGACTCAGTAGCTACAAGCAACATATGGGGCTACCCTATCTTCCTGCTCCTTATGTATATCATGTTCTACTGCACATTCAACATAGGTCAATATCCTATGGACTGGATAGACACTTGTGTGGAATGGATTGGTGAGCAGGTATCACAATACATGGCAGACGGACCACTCAAAGACCTTATCGTCGATGGCATCATAGGCGGTGTGGGTGGAGTAATCGTATTCCTGCCTAACATTATGATTCTCTATGCTTTCATATCCTACATGGAAGACTCCGGATATATGGCTCGTGCAGCCTTCATCATGGATAAACTGATGCATAAGATGGGACTTCACGGAAAATCCTTCATCCCGATGATTATGGGCTTCGGTTGCAACATTCCGGCAGTAATGGCTACGAGAACTATCGAAGACCGAAAGTCGCGACTCATCACCATGCTCATCATACCGCTGATGTCGTGCTCAGCCCGTCTGCCGGTATATATCATCATCATCGGAGCCTTCTTCCCCCATAACTCTGCACTTATTCTCTTTGCCATGTACATCATAGGTATTATACTCTCAATACTCATGGCAAAACTCTTCAGCCGTTTCGTGGTGAAAGGCGGAAGCAGTCCGTTCGTCATGGAACTGCCTCCATACCGTCTGCCCTCTGCACGCAGTGTAGGTCGTCACACATGGGAAAAAGGCTACCAGTACCTGAAGAAGATGGGAACCACTATTCTAGCAGCCAGCATCATAGTGTGGGCACTCAGTTACTTCCCTCATAACGATGCCTATACCGACAGCGAGCAGATAGAGCATAGCTATATCGGACAGATAGGTAAAGCTGTAGAACCCGTCATCCGTCCATGCGGCATGGGTTGGAAGGAAGGAGTAAGCATCGTAACCGGAATCGGTGCAAAGGAAATCGTCGCATCCACTATGGGTGTTCTCTATAGCACCAACGAAAGCATTCCTCTTGAAGAAGAAGAAGCTGAACAGTCTCGACTCTCCCGACAAATTCTCCACCACAGCGGACTCACCGCGCTCTCAGCATTTGCCTTCATCATCTTCGTCTTGCTCTATATGCCTTGCATAGCTACTTGCATAGCAATAAAGAACGAATCGAACAACTGGCGTTGGGCAGTTTTCACAATAGTCTATACTACCCTTCTGGCATGGTTCTGCTCTATGCTTGTATTCCAGATTGGCAGCCTTTTTTAATCTCATAGAAAGATTCTTATGCAGACAATTATCGTCATATTTATCCTTGCTGTGACACTTCTGTTTACTGTGCGCCACTACTACCGTCGTCTTACCGGTAAGGAAAAAGGATGCAACTGTTGCAGCAAGAACGGAAGCGGAGAATGTCACTGTAAAGACAATTGTGCATCATGTTCTACACAATAAACGCCCACAGCATACGTTATTAAATAATGTATGCGCACGAAAATTCGTTTTTCATTCACTCTTCTCCTTACATTGGCACTCCTCGTGTCAGTGTTCTTTTCGTGTGGCAATCCAAACGTATATCATAAGAAAGGCGATCAGGCATTCCATATAGGCGAATACTACAAAGCCTCTACATTTTACAAGAAAGCCTATTCACGCACCCCGTCCAAGGATAAGACGAAACGTGCTCAGCGAGCATTCCTTATGGGTGAATGCTATCGCCACATAGGTTATTCCCAGAAGGCAGTAGCAGCCTATCTCAATGCCGTCCGTTATAAATACCCAGATTCTCTCTGCTTCCTTCACCTGGCTCGTCAGCAGTTGAAATGTGCCCAATACAAACAGGCAGCAGTAAATTTTCAGGAATACCTCAAACTCGACCCTGCAAACATCCTTGCACGAAATGGTCTGCAGTCCTGCACCCTTGCTCCGCAGTGGAAGGATAATCCCAACCAATACACCGTTCGCAAGGAAGCCATCTTCAATAGCCGCCGCAGCGATTACAGTCCTATGCTTGTGGGTGACGACTCCGACATCCTCGTACTCACATCTACCAGAAAAGATGCTACAGGAGAAGACATATCCGGAGTTACTGGTGTGAAATTTGCCGACCTCTTTCAGGCTCGCAAAAACGAAGAAGGCCGTTGGCAGCAACCAGAGGGCATCGAAGGTTCTGTAAATACAGAATACGAAGAAGGCGCTTCATGCCTTTCGCCCGACGGCAAGACTATGTACTTCACCCGTTGTTCGTCCGATCCCGACTATCCCCGTTATGCAGAAATATGGCAATCGACCCGTAGCGATGCCACATGGAGCAGTCCAACGAAATGCGAAATATCCAAAGACACACTTTCCAGTTATGCCCATCCGGCAGTTTCACCCGACGGCAAGTGGCTCTACTTCGTCAGCGATGCCCCAGGCGGCATGGGAGGTCTCGACATCTGGCGAACCATGATTCTGAGTTCCGGCTTTGGTGGTGCCGAACCACTTGGTCCGTCTATCAACACGCCAGGCGATGAGATGTTTCCTTCCTTCCGTCCTAATGGCGACTTGTATTTCTCCAGCGACGGACATCCCGGCATGGGTGGACTCGACATCTTCATTGCTCACCCTAAATATGAAATAAAGGAAGAGATGGCTTGGGGTGACACAACCAATGTAACCTCCAACCTCCTTTCGTGGGAGATAGAAAATCAGCAGTACCCTCTCAACTCGGCAGGCGACGACTTCGGAATGACCTTCGAAGGAGTGCATAATCGTGGATTCTACTCTACCAGCAGAAACGACGGTAAGGGTTGGGAACACATCTATTCGTTCGAGTGCCCTGAGATTCTCCAGACAGTTACTGGTTGGGTTTATGAAAAGGACGGATACGAACTGCCCGAGGCATTGGTATATATGGTAGGTAATGATGGTACGAACGAAAAACTATCTGTTCGTGGTGACGGTTCATTCACTCAGACAGTAAAGACAGGAGTTGATTACGTTTTTCTTGGTACATGTAAAGGGTATTTGAACGTGATGAATGCCCTCCGTCTCGAACCAACCGAGGAGAGTATTGACACTACCCTACAGTTTCCTCTCCCGCCAATCAACGTACCTGTACTCATCGACAACATTTTCTATGAATTCGACAAGGCAGACCTCACTCCGGAGAGTACCACAGCCCTCGACCAGTTGGTTGAGATGATGAATCAGAATCCGAATATCACCATCGAACTGAGTGCCCATTGCGACTACCGTGGAAATGATGCCTACAACGAACGTCTCTCGCAGCGTCGTGCCGAATCCGTAGTCAACTACCTCATTGCTCATGGAGTAAAGAAAGACCGTCTCACCCCTAAGGGATATGGTGAGAGCCGTCCGAAGGTAGTTACAAAGAAGATGACAGAGAAATACAAGTACCTTGCAGAAGGCGACACCCTCACCGAAGCCTTTATTCTGAAAAACGGAGATGAAGAAAAACAGGAAGAGATGAATGCTCTCAACCGTCGCACAGAGTTCAAGGTTCTTCGCACCACATATGGTACGACCCTGAAGGAATACGACCCTTCAGCTGTCAAGCCAGTTCCAGACAAGAAAAAAGAAGACGAAGAAAACTTCATCTTCTAAATTATTTCGAAAAGCCGTTATCTCGAAATATCGTTATATCGTTATTAAGACATCTCGAAATTTCAAGGCTGCTTATTCCTTCACAAACTTATACGAAAAGCTATTGCTGCGCACACTTGGGTATTGACACCTTGGGTCAATGTCTGCACGCGACTTCAGATGATCAATTATGCGATTATAGCAATCTACAGGACTGTCTGCCTTGCAGCGCACTACGAACGGAGTATCGATATATCTGCACTTATTGGTTACAGCATCCACCAGCACGCGTTTGAACACAATCGAGCCTTCATACCATCCTGGACGCGAAGCACTCAGGGCTTCCATCTGCATGCGTTTCTTATCTGCATTCGACATATTCCTGCCATCGTTGCGCACAGCCTTATTCTCCTGTTCCAGACGATGGAACTCCTCAGTTGTTTCGGCATCAGTCTTCAGGAAAAGCACATAATTGCTGTAGCTCACCTTCAGGCGGAACGGATAAGTATTATTCGAATTAAGAAAATCATTTATTCTGTTTGCAGTATTTCCATCGACCTTAATCTCACCGATAGAACGCAAAAAATCCACTGCCTCATTAACGTCATGAGCCAATGCCTCGTGATTGAAATATCTAATAAATAGATTCATAGAACACAAAAAAATATGTTATCTTAAAAACAAGCTGTGCAAAGTTACTGTTTTTTCTTTATTCTCCACTCAGCAGGATAAAGATTATTTGCTCTGTTGCCAATATTTTTACAAAAACCGAGCGGAAAACCCTCAAATGTTACCATCACATAGCCTTTTTCCAATCCTTCTTCTGTCAGTTGCATAGCTTCGCCCCTTAGGTATTGCAAAGCTCCCTCCAGCTGGAGTTCTGCCTTTTGCCACTTTTCCCCTGCACCCATCATAGCTTCCGCCTGACTGGGTTCTACGGTTCCTTTCTTATCCACAACTCGTCCCGGTTCAATGCCGTCGAGCAGCAGATAGAGATTTTTCAGCACCTTTTTTTTGTCGATAGCCCGTCGGGGACCATCGCCGCTTTTTCTCAGAATGGCAACGAAAAAGCCCTCTCCCTTCACGTGATGCGGATAGAAATGTCCATCTATTATTCCCCACTCCGTCTTATCGTTCAGCGGCAGCACTTCTGCTCCCAGAGTCTCTGCTATCCATCTCACATTATCCTCATCCTCATAATGGTTATATGTACAAGTGCTGTAGATAAAGAGTCCGCCTTCCCGCAGGCATCCCCATATATCCTCAACTATCTCTCTTTGTCGCTGCTGACACATCAGCACATTCTTCATACTCCATTCTTCTATGCTGTCGCTATCCTTTCTGAACATTCCTTCGCCCGAACAGGGAGCGTCGCACAGAATCAGGTCGAACGCCTCCTCCAGTGCTTTGTAATGCTTCGGATAGTTGCAAGTCACAACCACATTACTGTTTCCCCACTTTATTATATTCTCCTTCAATATATTCGCCCTTTGTCTGATTGGTTCGTTGGCATACAGCATCGAACCCTCCGGCAGGTCGTTCAGCAGCAGAGTACTCTTTCCTCCAGGTGCAGCACACAGGTCGAGAGCGACCATCGGTTCTTCATCAGTAATATATTGTTTCAAGAGCCAGCTTATGAACATTGACGAAGCCTCCTGGACATAATAGCAACCGGCATGGAGCAAAGGATCGAGTGTAAACAGCGGACGTTCTTTCAGATACCTGCCATACTCGCACCAAGGCACCTGCTCCTCATCGGCAAAGCGCCCAGAGGGCTTACGCCGGTTCAGACGTATGCTACACACAGGGTCGGTGTTCAGAGCTTCGGCAAACGCCTCATACTCCTCTCCGAGCTGTTCCTGCATCATAGTGCGAAAATCGTCAGGAAGAATCATTGTCTAATCATGTCAACAAAAGAATAACAGAACTCGTGTTTCTCGTCCTTCTCGTGGTCTTCTCTCTCGGTTTCCTTCCACACACTTCTGTCTATCTCCGGGAAAAAAGTATCAGCCTCTGCGGGAGTATCGTGCACACAGGTCAGACAGAGCCTGTCGGCAACACCTATAGCCTGTTCATAGATGGAAGCGCCACCGATGATATACACATCCTCGCTGTGCCTGCCCTCATAGTCATAACCGCTCTGTGCAGCCTGCAGAGCTGCTTCCAGCGAACTGTAGCACTCAGCACCCGGAAAAGCATCCTTGGCAACACTGCGCGAAACGACGATATTTCGTCTGTTGGGCAGAGCACCTTTGGGCAGGCTCTCAAAGGTCTTCCTGCCCATAACAATCGTATTACCAGTTGTCAAACGACGGAATCTCTTCATATCGTTCGGTAACCAATATATAAGTTCATTTTTCAATCCAATAGCTCTATTTTCGGCTATTGCTACAATAATACTAATCATTAACCTATAAACTATAACCGTTAACCTTTAACCGTTACTCCTTAACCGTTACACACTCACCGTAGCCTTGATATGGTCATACGGATCATAATCCGTCAGGGTAAAATCCTCATACTTGAAATCGAAGATACTCTTCACCTCCGGATTGATATGCATCTTAGGCAAAGCCCTTGGTGTGCGTGTCAGCTGCAAACGAGCCTGATCCAAGTGGTCGAGATATAGGTGAGTATCACCAGTAGTATAAACGAAATCGCCCGGTTTCAGTCCGGTCACCTGAGCCACCATCATCGTCAGCAGTGCATAACTGGCAATATTGAAAGGCACCCCGAGGAATGTATCGGCACTTCTCTGATACAGTTGGCAACTCAGTTTTCCGTCAGCCACATAGAACTGGAACAGTATATGGCACGGAGGCAGATTCATATTATCTATATCAGCCACATTCCATGCACTCACGATGAGTCGTCTGGAATTCGGATTTGTCTTTATCTGGTCAATCACCTGCGTAATCTGATCTACATGTCCGCCGTTATAGTCTGGCCATGAGCGCCACTGATAACCATAGATATGTCCGAGGTTGCCGTCGGGATCAGCCCATTCATTCCATATTCTCACACCTCTCTCCTGCAACCACTTCGCATTTGTATTCCCCTGCAGGAACCAAAGTAACTCGTAGATGATACTCTTCAGGTGCAGTTTTTTAGTAGTCAGCAGAGGAAATCCCTCTTGCAGGTTAAACCGCATCTGATTTCCAAACACTGACAGAGTACCTGTGCCTGTACGGTCTCCCTTCTGCACACCCTCCGTCAGAATCCTATTCAGCAAATCAAGGTATTGTTTCATACATTCATAAATTTCTTGCGAAGATACAATTATTTTTTCAAAACTTCCATAGATATAATAAAAAACGAAAGCTATTTCTCTGCAATTTTGCGAAACGATTGCAACTTATCGCCAAAGCAAAGGTCGCCGCAATCACCGAACCCCGGGACGATATATTTATGCTCATTCATGCCCTCATCGATGGAAGCAATCCAGATAGTAGAATCATCAGGTAAATACTTCTTAACCTCCTCTATACCTTCAGGGGCTGCAATGACACAGCAGAGATGAATTTTTTTCGGTTTGCCGGATTCCATCAGCGCCTTGATTGAAGCAACAAGGCTGCCTCCTGTAGCAAGCATAGGGTCAACTATAAGCAAAGTCTTACCCTTGACACTTGGTGTAGCTATATATTCAGCATGAATCCCCACCTGAGTATGTTCGCGGTCTAAGTACATTCTATAAGCCGATACAAAAGCATTATCAGCCTTGTCAAACACATTGAGAAAACCCTGATGGAAAGGCAAACCAGCGCGCAGCACAGTCGCTATTACCATATCCTCCTGACGAGTCAGAGGAATATCCAGCTGTCCCAGTGGAGTCGTTACAGTTTCTGGTTTATACTCAAGAGTTTTCGACAACTCATACGCCATCATCTCACCTATACGCTCTACATTATGCCGAAACGTCAGGCGGTTCTTCTGGTATGACTTATCTCTCAGTTCAGCCATATAATGGTTGATGATGCTGTTCTGTTCAGCAAAATTGATTATTTCCATATGATTTTGTAATTCACAAGAATTATTCTTCTAAATAGCACCACACTAAAAAACATTGCAAAGATACAAAGATTTAATCTCACCTGCAAAAAGCTGAGTTTGAAGTTTAAATTGAAATAATAGTAAGTCTTTGATTATTCTGAAACCACCATTCTTTTATTCCTCAAAAACGCATTCATGACATTTGAGTTTACTCACTTACAACTTATAAAAAACAACGGTTTTTTGCTACATAACTATAAAAAAATTTTTTCATAGTTTACAAACAAAAATTTCATAGTTTAGCAGCAAAAACACACGAATCAAGGAAGAGTTAATTATCAATTTTTGTGATTCTGCCCTGGGGGGTTCTATATTTCTCGTCGATGACCTGTTGTTTCTGAATGTATTCGACAAGTTTGTCGAGAAGGAGCATGTGGGACATGTTCAGGAGCTTACAGTTGATAAGGGTGTCGTAGAATCCCCCACCCCTGTAATAGTCGATGGTTGAGACGGTATAGGTTTTGCTGGGGTCGAGAGGTTCGTAGGCAGAGGTGGTACGGTTGTATATCTGTACGTCGCTAACGGTATGACTGACGGTATGGATAGCGTATTTCATGCCTGAGACGTGAGGGAAGGAACCGTCTTCTTTCGGCAGATTTTTAGTGCATTGCTGAAGCATATCGAGGAGTTGTGAGCCTGTGGCTTCAATACTGCAGAGGTAATTGATGAATGGGCAGGCATCAACTGCGAGTCCGCAGGTGATGACACCGGCAGGGATGGTGGCACGGATGCCTCCTCCGTTGATGAGCGCTATGTCGCCAGGGATGGCATCGAGAATGACGTCGGTGATGAAGTCGCCGAGGTTAGTTTCTCCGGAACGACAGAGTCGCTCTCCCTGAGCATCGTTGATGGTAAGGTCAAAGTTGCTGGTACCGACGACTTTGGAGAGTATGGCATCTGTCTCTTTATTAACTTCGTCGAGTACGGCACTGACGGCAGTACTATTGTAGTGGCAGTCGGCAAGCGGAATGAGTTCTGTGGTGATGCAGTCGTCTTTGATAAGGAGTTTTCCTATGTAGGCAAATTTAGTTCCTGTCTGGGTGATAGTGATGGTCTTGCCGTCTTTATTCTGCACATAAAGAGCTTCGATGACACTGTGGGTGTGTCCGTCGATAACGACATCGATGCCATTTGTAGATTCTACAAGTCCTACGGAATTGACATTGGACTGCGTCGGCAGTTCGCCAAGATGGGATAGTACTACTACATAGTCAGCTCCTTCGTCACGAGCCTGGTTGACAGCTGTCTGCACGAGGTCATACACTTCGTCAGAACGCAAATCGTATATCTGATAGAAATCGGTGTCGTAGAATGAGTATGCTTCGTCTCTTTCTGTATCGGGTGTGAGTACTCCGACGAATGCTATCTGTTTGTCGCCATAAGTGCGGATTGTGTATGACGGCAGGATCTGCTGTTCATCGACGCAGTCGAAGAAATTGGTACAAAGAACTGGGGTTTGTATGTCGGGAAGGAGTTCGAGAAGTCGTGGTACTCCGAAGTCAAATTCGTGGTTTCCGAGTGTGACTGCATCGTAACCGACACTGCCCATGAGTCGGGTGATGTACTGTCCGGTACCAAGGGTGCAAACGGCATCACCAGAGAGGAAGTCACCGCTGCTGACTATGCCCGTCCAGGCTGTGTCGCTCCTAACTATCGCATCACGTAATCCTGCTATAACCGGGTAGCCATTGACAGCACCATGCACATCGTTTTCATAGAGAATTACGATGCTTTTCTGCTGGGCAGGAGGTATGGGCGGTGCAGGTGTATCGTTCTTGTTGCTACAAGAGATTATGCCCACTATGAGCAGGAGGAGTATGTAACTTGAAATCTGTTTCATTATTGTTCCGAAATTGTTATCATGTGGCGAAGGTAAGTAATTTTTGGCTTTAATAAGAATAATTTCTTACAAAATTATTACCTTTGCAGGTTGAAACAAGTTTTGCATGGAATCTTCAATGTATAACCGGTTATTGTCGTTGCCCCTGTTTACAGGAATGACTACTGGAGAACTGACACAGATGTTGGCTCACATACATATGGAGTTTAAGCAATATGAGGCGGGGGAGGTGATCGTGGCGCAGGACGACAGGTGCAACAAACTGATTTATGTGCTGAAGGGCAAGGTGAGAGCTGAGTTTATCGACCATGAACGACATTTTGTGCTTCAGGAGTTTATCGATAATCCTTTCGTCATCGAACCGTATAATATGCATGGAATGGTGCAGAAGTATGAACATACTTACATGACTGAGGAACGCACCGACACGGTAATGATAAGCAAACAGGAATTCCACGCCATTATGCTGAACTATAAGATTCCACGCATGAACGCAATGAATCTGTTGTGCGCTAAGGTGCAGAAGACTGAACGACTACTGAGGGAGGGTGAGCCAAACACCATTGGAGAAAAGATTGTGCTTTTCATCAAAAGGTATGCAGTCACCTACAAGGGTACAAAGCTGTTGCAGATAAAAATGGAGGATTTGGCAGTTCATATCCAGGAAACGAGAATTAATGTGTCGAATGTACTGAAGGAATGGAAACAGCAGGGACTGATAAGTCAGAGCAGAGGCACGATAATATTTTTTGACTTAAAATGATATTAGCAATAATTATGAATATATTTCTTTCCGCATATAACACACCGAGGGATACGGTGCCATTCGACCGTATCAAGGTGGAAGACTACAAGCCGGCTCTGCTTCAGGGCATCAAGGATGAAGATAAGGAGATAGAGGCTATCGTGAATAATCCTGAAACTCCGAATTTCCAGAATACAATAGTGGCATTTGAGAAAACCGGAGAACTGCTGGACAGAACAAGCAGTGTGTTCTATAACCTGCTGAGTGCGGAGACCTGCGACGAGATGGACGAACTGGCCGAGGAACTCTCCCCTATCATGACGGAGCACAGCAATAATATAATGCTGAACAAGCCGCTGTTTGACAGAGTGAAAACTGTGTACAATGATTATAAGGAGAAGAATTTCGAGGGGTTGAACACAGAGGAAAGACGACTATTGGAGGATACTTACAAGGATTTCGTCAACAGTGGTGCCAACCTGAACGAGAAGGATAAAGCCCGCCTGAGAGCAATTACCGAGGAACTGGATGTGCTGTCGCTGAAGTTTGAGGAAAACCACAGGAAGGACTTGAATCAGTTTACCCTGCACATAACAAACGAAGAGGACGTAAAGGGGCTGCCACAGAGCAGTCTGGACAATGGACGCCAGGAAGCAAAGGACAGAGGTCTGGACGGTTGGGTATTCACCCTGCAGGGACCAAGCTACGGTCCGTTTATGCAATGGGCGGAAAACAGGGTACTGAGGAAACAGATGTATATGGCTTACAATACCCTGTGTACTCATAAGAATAAGTTCAATAACGTAGAGATATGCCGTAAGTTGGTGAACCTCAGACTGGAATTTGCACAACTGCTGGGATACAAAACTTATGCTGACTATGTGCTGGAGGACAGAATGGCTGAGAAGACAGAAAATGTGTATAAGCTGTTGCACGACCTGATCGACGCCTATAAACCAGTGGCAAAGAAGGAACTGAAGGAACTGAACGAAGGAAAGGACGTGGAACCTTGGGATTTCTCATTCCTATCGAATAAGTTGCAACAGAAGAAATATAATCTGGATTCGGAAAAACTGCGTCCATATTTCGAATTGTCGAAGGTAAAGGAGGGTGTGTTCGGACTGGCTACCAAGTTGTACGGCATCACCTTCAAGCGCAATAAGGACATACCTGTTTATCACGAAGATGTTGAGGCTTATGAGGTATATGACGAAGACGGTACATTTCTGGCTGTGTTCTACTGCGATTTCTTCCCAAGAAAATCGAAGAAGTCGGGAGCTTGGATGACGGAGTTCAGAGATCAATGGATTGACGATGAAGGAGTGAACCACCGTCCGCACGTATCGATTGTGACTAACTTCACAAAACCTACAGACGAGAAACCATCACTGCTGACTCTGGGAGAGGTGGAAACGTTCCTGCACGAATTCGGACACTCGCTCCACGGCATGTTTGCAAATACGAAGTATGAGTCGCTCAGTGGCACAAATGTGTATTGGGACTTCGTGGAGATGCCTTCGCAGTTCATGGAGAACTACAGCATAGAAAAAGACTTCCTGAATACTTTCGCACGCCACTACCAGACAGGAGAGATGATGCCCGATTCACTGATTGAAAGTATTGTGGCTGCTAGAAACTTTAATGTGGCTTATACTTGCATGAGACAGGTGAGCTTCGGACTGCTCGATATGGCATACTACACTCTGACAGAACCGCTGAAGGGCGATCTTATGGACTTCGAGAAGGAGGCTTGGAAGGAGGCACTGCTTTTGCCACAACTGAAGGAAACCTGCATGACTGTGCAGTTCAGCCATATCATGGCAGGCGGTTATTCTGCCGGATATTACAGTTATAAGTGGGCTGAGGTACTTGATGCCGATGCGTTTGGGAAATTCAAGGAGGACGGGATCTTCAACCGGGAGACAGCACGGAGTTTCCGTGAGAATATCCTGTCGAAAGGAAATACCGAACACCCTATGATACTGTATAAGCGATTCAGAGGCAAGGAACCAAGCATCGATGCCTTGCTGAAAAGAAACGGAATTAAGTAACGGTTAATGGTTAACGGTTAAAGTTAAAAATATTTATGAAGTACACATTATATATATTATATACGCTAATGGCGGTGATGATGGGAATGTCGTCCTGCAAGAAATCTGACGACATAGATCAGATATTCACAAGCAAGACTTGGTATATGACAAGCGGAATGATACAGGGACAACCAATTACAGGAGAAAACCTGAAGAAATTCTTTGTATCGCAGAATACCTATGTGCTCAATTTCGGGGCTAAGGCGCTGAGCGGTGCTCTATCATCAGGTCTTCCACTTAACGGCACATGGACTGCTGACGGAAAGTCGAACGACATGAAACTGCAATTCTCTGGTAGCCCAACTGCTGAAAATCCGTTTGATAGTAACCTGCTGAACATTCTGAGAGGTGTGGTAAGATATAGCGGCGACGAAAATATTGTAACACTATATGCCGACGGTAATAACTTCATAGGATTCAGCTCAAAACGTTCGGCACAAAGCGAATACTAATTGATTATGGAGGAAAACCAAGAAGAAAAACAGTTGCAACTGGATCAGCGTTACCTGAGAATGGCACGCATCTGGGCAGAAAACTCATATTGCACTCGCAGACAAGTAGGAGCACTGGTGGTGAAGGATAAGCGCATCATCTCTGACGGATATAACGGAACACCATCGGGTTTTGAGAATGTGTGTGAGGACGAAAACGGCTTAACCAAACCGTATGTACTCCATGCAGAGGCAAACGCCATCACAAAACTGGCACGTTCACACAACTCAAGCGAAGGAGCTACTATATATATCACGGCTTCACCATGCATAGAATGTGCAAAACTGCTGATTCAGGCAGGAATAAAACGTGTAGTGTATGGAGAAAAGTACAGGCTGGAAGATGGACTGAACCTACTACGCAAGGCTGGAATAGAAACTATTTATATCGAAGCATAAATACCATATGAATAAAAATAATAGATTCGTACCACTGATAATTGCAATAAGCATTGTCTTCGGAATTATCATGGGAACTTTCTTTGCAAATAGGTTTGCAGGGAACAAACTAAACATCATAAACTCCTCATCTAATAAGCTAAACGACTTATTACATGTAATTGATGACCAATATGTTGACACGGTAAATATAAACAACGTGGTTGAGGATGCTATGCCTAAGATATTAGAAGAACTTGACCCCCACTCTACCTATATCAGTGCGAAGGATGCGCAGACGGCAAACGACGACCTGAAGGGTAGTTTCAGTGGAATCGGTGTACAGTTTACAATCAGAAACGACACTGTCAGAATATCAGGTATCATCAAGGGTGGACCATCAGAAAAGGTAGGTCTGCTTGCCGGTGATAAGATTATTTCGGTTGACGGAAAGAAATATGTAGGCAAGGATGTGACCAACGAAGAGACTATGCACCGACTTAAGGGCGACAAGGGTACAAAGGTGACTATCGGAGTACTGCGCCACGGACATAAGAAACCACTGTCGTTCACCATTGTTAGAGGCGATATACCAGTGAAGAGTGTCGATGCTGCGTATATGCTAACAAACAAACTGGGGTATATTAAAATAAAGAACTTTGGTGAGACCACTTATGCAGAACTGCTGACTGCCTTAGCTCAACTGGAGGAAAACGACTTCGCAGGACTTGTAGTAGATTTGCGAGGCAATGGCGGAGGATACCTCACCAGCGCTATTCAGATGGTAAACGAATTTCTTCCTAAGAATCGCCTGATAGTATATACCGAAGGACGACGTGCAAAGAGAGAAGAGTATAAGAGCGATGGAAGAGGATCGTACCAGGAACTGCCACTCATTGTGCTTACCGACGAACAGACTGCAAGTGCTGCAGAGATTTTCTCAGGAGCCATACAGGACAACGACAGAGGTATCATAGTGGGCAGAAGAACTTTTGGAAAAGGACTGGTTCAGCAACCGATAGATTTCTCGGACGGCAGTGTCGTAAGACTTACCATTGCCCGATACTATACTCCTTCGGGACGTTGCATACAGAAACCATACGTAAAGGGACAGAAACGAGAAGAATACGATCTGGATCTGCAGACACGCTATCAACATGGGGAATTTTTCAATGTAGATAGCATCAAACAGACAGGAGAGGTATATCATACAACTCTTGGCAGAGAGGTCTATGGCGGTGGCGGCATTATGCCAGACTACTTCGTAGCCGAGGACACAACATTCTTCACTACATACTACACCGAAGCTATCACTACAGGACTGGTGTCACAGTTCTGCTTTGAATATGTAGATAACAACCGCCCTACTCTGAAGAAATTCACTACTCCAGAAGACTTACTGAAGTATATAAAGAAACAGAATCTGATAGAAGGTTTTGTGAAATATGCCGACAAGCACGACCTGAAACGCAGAAACAATATGATTGTGAAATCGAAGAGCCTGTTCGAACACGCCATCTACGGAAATATCATCTACAGCATGTTTGAAATGAACGATTACACAGAGTACATAAACCGTTCTGATATAACCGTTCTGAAAGCTGTTGAACTATTCAAGAAAGGAAAAACTAAACCTACTTTAAAATAAAGAAGAAAAAAATTGCAAAGTCGAGTTTGCAAATATGAAGTTTATTTGTAACTTTGCAACCAAAATCTGAAAAAACATGGATTCTTTCTTCCGTACACACGCATATTTAGTCACTCATTTGAGCAATACAATCCGTCGAGACCTGATGGATGAAATTAACTGGAATGACAGACTTATTGGTATAAAAGGCACACGAGGAGTGGGCAAAACCACCTTCCTGCTGCAGTACGCCAAAGAGAAATTTTCACCAGAAGACAAGACATGTCTGTATATCAACGCCAACAACTTCTACCTGCAAAACATCGGTATAAAAGAGTTTGCAGGAGAATTCTATCACAATGGCGGTAAGGTTCTTCTCATAGATCAGGTATTCAAACACCCTGACTGGAGCACACAGTTGAGAGAGTGTTACGATAGTTTCCCTGGACTGAAGATTGTTTTCACCGGTTCTTCGGTAATGAGACTGAAAGAAGAGAATCCGGAACTGAATGGCATTGTAAAATCGTACAACCTCAGAGGCTTTTCATTCAGAGAGTACCTGCAGTTTATGACAAGAACTCAACTACAAAAATACACTCTTGAAGATATTATTGAAAACCATGAAAAGATAGCATCTCAAATCTGTTCTAAGATAAATCCTAGAGAACATTTTCAAGCATATCTACATCATGGATACTACCCATTCTTCCTGGGTCAGGGCAACTATTCAGAGAAACTGCTGACCAACATGAATATGATGATTGAGGTAGATATTCTGCAAGTGAAACAGATTGAACTGAAGTATCTGGACAAAATAAAGAAACTGTTCTATCTGCTCACTACAAACGGAAGCAGTGTGCCAAACGTAAGTCAGTTGTCTATAGAACTGGGCATGAGTCGTGCTACTGTAATGCGATACATAAAGAACCTGATGGATGCCCGTCTCGTAAACATGATTTATGCTCCAGGCGACGACTATCCAAAGAAGCCGGCAAGAGTGTTGCTCCACAACACGAACCTGATGTACAGTTTCTATCCTCAGACATTCGACAGTCAGGACATACAGGAGACTTTCTTCTGCAACACTCTATGGAAAGACCACAAAGTATATAAACATGGTTCACAGACATGCTCGTTCAACATAGACAGAGAATATGAATTCAAAATCGTAGAGCATTCAACTAAACTGAAGAGTAAATCAAAGGCTCTGTTTGCAGTGAACCACTGCGACATAGGCAGTGGAAACCAGATTCCGCTGTGGCTCTTCGGATTTTTATACTAAAAAATACGACATACATAGTTTAAAAACTACAAAATAATTATACCTAAAACATTTTAATTCAAACAACAATTATGGGTAAAGAAAAGAAATTTGTTACTCTTGATGGTAATACCGCTGCTGCGCATATTGCATACATGTTCTCAGAGGTAGCTGCTATCTACCCTATCACTCCATCATCTCCAATGGCTGAGCATGTGGATGAGTGGGCTGTTCAAGGTCGCAAGAATCTATTTGGCGACACAGTGCTGGTTCAAGAAATGCAGTCAGAGGCCGGTGCAGCAGGTGCTGTTCACGGTTCGCTTCAGGCAGGTGCCCTCACTACTACATTTACAGCATCACAGGGACTCCTGCTGATGATTCCAAACATGTACAAGATTGCAGGTGAGTTGCTCCCATCTGTATTCCATGTATCAGCTCGTACCGTAGCAAGCCACTCCCTCTGTATCTTCGGTGATCACGGTGACGTAATGGCTTGTCGTCAGACTGGTTTCGCAATGCTCTGCGAAGGCAGCGTACAGGAAGTAATGGACCTCGCAGCGGTTGCACACCTCGCAGCTCTTGACACTCGCGTGCCATTCATTAACTTCTTCGACGGTTTCCGTACTTCTCACGAATATCACAAGGTTGAGGAGATGGATATGGAAGATATCCGCCCACTCGTACCAATGGACAAGGTTGCTGAGTTCCGCTCTCGCGCACTCACACCAGAAAAGCCAGAGGCTAAGGGTATGGCTGAAAACCCAGAAACATTCTTCGCTCACCGTGAGTCTTGCAACCCATACTACGACAAGGTTGTAGAATCTGTTGAAAAGTATATGGCTGCAATCTCTAAGATTACAGGTCGCGAATATAAGCCATTCACATATTATGGAGCTAAGGATGCTGAAGAAGTAATCATCCTGATGGGTTCTGCTACTGAAGCAGCACGCGAAGCTATCGACTATGCTAATGCAAACGGCAAGAAGTATGGTATGGTTAGCGTTCACCTGTATCGCCCATTCTCTGTAGAACTCCTGCTCGCTTCTGTTCCAAAGACTGCTAAGCGCATCGCTGTGCTCGACCGTACTAAGGAACCAGGTGCTAACGGCGAACCTCTCTACCTCGACGTGAAGGATGCTTTCTACGGACAGGAAAATGCTCCACTCATCATCGGTGGACGCTACGGACTCGGTTCTGCAGACGTTACTCCTACAATGATTCTTTCTGTTTACAAGAACCTTGAACTGAAAGAACCAAAGAACCACTTCACTCTGGGTATCGTGGACGACGTAACATTCCGTTCTCTCCCACTCGACGAGGAAATGGCTCTCGGTGGCGAAGGCATCTTCGAAGCTAAGTTCTTCGGACTCGGTGCTGACGGTACTGTAGGTGCTAACAAGAACTCTGTAAAGATTATCGGTGAGAATACAAACAAATATTGCCAGGCATACTTCTCTTATGACTCTAAGAAGTCTGGTGGTTTCACTTGCTCACACCTCCGTTTCGGTGATACTCCTATCCGTTCTACTTACCAGATTAAGACTCCTAACTTCGTTGCATGTCACGTTCAGGCATACCTCCGTATGTACGATGTACTCCGCGGTTTGCGCCAGAACGGTCAGTTCCTCCTCAATACAATCTGGGATGGTGACGACCTCGTAAAGAATTTGCCAAACAACGTGAAGAAGTATTTCGCTGAGAAGAACATCACTGTTTACTATATCAACGCAACTAAGATTGCACAGGAAATCGGTCTCGGAAACCGTACTAACACTATCCTCCAGTCTGCATTCTTCCGCATTACAGAGGTTATCCCTGTAGAACTTGCAGTAGAACAGATGAAGAAGGCAATCGTGAAGTCTTACGGCAAGAAGGGGGAAGACGTTGTAAATATGAACTTCGCAGCTGTTGACCGCGGTGGCGAGTACAAGCAACTTACTGTTGATCCAGCATGGGCTAAACTTCCAGCTGATCCAAAAGTAGAAAGCAACGACCCAGATTTCGTTAAGAATCTTGTTCGTCCTATCAACGCTCAGAATGGTGACCTCCTGCCTGTATCTGCATACAAGGGATACGAAGACGGTATGTGGGAACAAGGTACTGCTGCTTACGAAAAGCGTGGTGTAGCTGCTCTCGTTCCAGCTTGGGACAGCGAAAACTGTATCCAGTGTAACAAGTGTGCATTCGTTTGTCCTCACGCTGCTATCCGCCCATTCGTTATGGATGATAAGGAAGCTGAAGGCTTCGCTGATGCAAAACTCGATATGGTAGCACCTCCACAGCTCAAGGGCATGAAGTTCCGTATGCAGGTAAGCGTTATGGACTGTCTCGGTTGCGGTAACTGTGTTGACGTTTGTCCAGGCAAAAAGGGTAACAAGGCTCTTTCTATGGTATCTCTGCAGACTCAGCTCGCAGAAGCAAAGAACTGGGATTATTGCGTAAACAATGTTACTTCAAAGCAAGATCTCATCGACATCAAGGCAAACCCACGTGTAAGCCAGTTCGCACAACCACTCTTCGAGTTCTCTGGAGCTTGTTCAGGTTGTGGTGAAACTCCATACGTAAAACTCATCTCTCAGCTCTTCGGTGACCGTGAGATCGTTGCAAATGCAACAGGTTGTTCTTCAATCTACTCTGGTTCAATCCCATCAACTCCATACACTAAGAATGCTAAGGGTCAGGGTCCAGCATGGTCTAACTCTCTGTTCGAGGACTTCTGCGAATACGGACTCGGTATGACACTTGCCAACAAGAAGATGCGCGCTCGTATCGTTGCTCTCCTCGAAGAGATGATTGCAAGCGACAAGACTTCTGAAGGTTACAAGGAAGCTGCTAAGGAATGGATTGCAGGCAAGGATGATGCAGAAGCATCAAAGGCAGCAGCAGCAAAACTCATTCCATTCATCAACGAAGGACGTCAGGCAGGTTGCCCAGTTTGCAAACAACTCAGCGAACTCTCTCACTACCTCGTTAAGCGCAGCCAGTGGATTATCGGTGGTGACGGTGCATCATACGACATCGGTTATGGTGGTCTTGATCATGCACTCGCATCAGGCGAAGACATCAACATCTTCGTAATCGATACTGAGGTTTACTCTAACACAGGTGGTCAGTCTTCTAAGGCTACTCCAATCGGTGCTATCGCACAGTTCGCTGCCGGTGGTAAGCGTATCACTAAGAAAGACCTCGGTCTCATGCAGTCAACTTACGGTTATGTATATGTAGCTCAGATTGCTATGGGTGCAGACAACGCTCAGTGCCTGAAGGCTCTGCGCGAAGCTGAAGCATACCCAGGTCCATCTCTCGTTATCGCTTACGCTCCATGTATCAACCACGGTCTGAAGGCTAAGGGCGGCATGGGTAAGAGCCAGGCAGAAGAGGCTAAGGCAGTAGAATGTGGTTACTGGCACTTGTGGCGCTTCGACCCACGTCTTGCAGAACAGGGCAAGAACCCATTCCAGCTTGACTCTAAGGAGCCACAGTGGGATAAGTTCCAGGATTTCCTCGACGGAGAAGTTCGTTACCTCTCACTCAAGAAGGTTAAGCCAGCAGAGGCTCAGGAACTCTTCGACGCTGCAAAGAAGGCTGCTCAGCACCGCTACGCTACTTACGTACGTATGAGCAAGATCGACTATTCAGCAGAATGATGCGATTAAGCTAAGCAAAATAAATAATGAAATAAGAGGATGCCAAATGGTATCCTCTTATTTTTTTAATGAGTTTATCGAGATGTCGTTATTACGATAAAGCTTAAAATTTCAACTCTTCATATTTTAAGTTGAACACATCAGCAACAGGCTTAAACACAATCTTGCCTTCTACAATATTCAATCCCTTCGCAAGAGCACTATCATCCTTGCAAGCCTGCTTCCAACCCTTATCAGCTAAAGCAACAGCATAGCGCAGTGTAGCATTTGTCAGAGCAAGAGTTGAAGTATTTGGTACTGCACCAGGAATATTAGCAACACAATAATGTACTATGCCATCAATAGTATATACAGGTTCGCTATGAGTCGTAGGACGAGAAGTTTCGAAACAGCCACCTTGGTCTATAGCAACATCTACCAACACGGTTCCAGGTTCCATTTGTTTCAGCATATCGCGAGTTATAAGATGAGGAGCTTTGTCGCCAGGAACCAACACACTACCTATAACTATATCAACTGTAGGCAACAACTGAGAGATGTTATGGCTTGAAGAATACAGAGTATGCACGTTTGCTGGAGTCTCGATGTCAAGCTGACGGAGACGTGGCAAGGAAATATCTGTAATAGTTACGTTCGCTCCCATACCTGCCGCCATCATAGCAGCAGCCTCTCCTACTGTGCCACCACCAAGCACCAAGACATTTGTCGGACTCACACCTGGCACACCACTTACTAACTTTCCCTTGCCGCCCTTAGTCTTCTGCAGATAATATGCACCATTGATAACTGCCATACGTCCAGCGACTTCACTCATTGGTTGCAGCAGAGGTAACAAACCGTTAGGCAGTTGAACTGTTTCGTAAGCAAGACATATAGCTCCACTCTTCAACATAGCTTCAGTCAGTTTCTTCTCACATGCAAAGTGGAAATAAGTAAAGAGAAGCTGACCCTTACGAACGAGTTTATACTCCGGTTCGACAGGTTCCTTTACCTTGACAATCATCTCTGCAGTTTCATATACAGCTTCGATGGATGGCAGAATCTTGGCTCCAGCCTTTACATACTCGTCGTCAGCAAATCCACTGCCTTCTCCAGCAGTATGCTGAACGAGAACTTCGTGACCATGTCGGCATAATTCAGCAACACCTGCAGGAGTCATACCAACACGGTTCTCATTGTTTTTAATCTCTTTTGGAATACCTACTTTCATAATATCAGTTTTTAAAGGTTAAATAATTGATGGCACAAAAATATGGAAATATTTTTATATACATATCACTTAATAAAAATTAAATTTAAAGAGAATGCGAAATTTGTCTATAGGACTGAATTATTTTTTTATAGAAAATACGTAACTTTGCAAGGATTTCGCAGTGTTGCGTATCATTTTTTAAAGTAGAAAGATTAAAAACTAAAAAATTCAAATAAAATCAATGATTACAAACGACATTTTTGGAGCCCTACAGCTGATGGTAGTAGGTATGCTTACAGTGTTTAGCGTACTTCTGATTGTTATCTGTCTGGGAACCCTGCTGATTAAGCTGGTGAACAAATATGCACCAGAGGAAGTAACAAACAACAAGCCTATGGCTGCTGCAGCTACTGCGGCAGGTCAGATTGACGCAACAGTTAAGGCCGTAATCGACGCAACAGTAGCACAGATTACTGGCGGAAAGGGAAAAGTAAAGAATATAACAAAATTGTAATAAACTCAATAAGATAATTTTAAAATGGCAAAAGAAGTAAAATTCTCGTTGGTTTTCCGTGATATGTGGCAGAGTGCAGGTAAGTATCAGCCACGAGTTGACCAATTGGTAAAAGTAGCCCCAGCTATCATCAAGATGGGATGTTTCGACCGCGTAGAAACTAACGGCGGAGGTTTTGAACAGGTAAATCTTCTATACGGAGAAAACCCAAATAAGTCTGTTCGTGCATGGACTAAACCATTCCACGAGGCAGGAATCCAGACCCATATGCTCGACCGTGCACTGAACGGTCTGCGTATGAGTCCATGTCCAAAAGACCTTCGTAAACTTTTCTATAAAGTAAAGAAGGCCCAGGGAACAGACATCACTCGTATCTTCTGTGGACTGAACGACCCACGCAACGTTATACCATCAATCCAGTATGCAAAGGAAGCTGGTATGATTGCACAGGCTGCTCTATGTATCACTCACTCTCCTATCCACACTGTAGATTATTATGTAAACCTTGCAAAGAAATTCATCGATGCAGGTGCGGACGAAATCTGTCTGAAGGATATGGCAGGTATCGGTCGCCCAGTATCATTGGGTAAGATTGTTGCAGGTATCAAGGCTTACAAGAAAGATATCATCATCCAGTATCACAGTCACGCTGGTCCTGGTTTCAACATGGCTTCCATTCTCGAAGTATGTGAAGCTGGTTGTGACTATGTAGATACAGGTATGTCTCCTCTGTCTTGGGGTACAGGTCATGCTGATATTATTGCAGTACAGGAAATGTTGAAAGATGCCGGTTTCAAAGTAAAGGAAATCAATATGGCTGCATATATGGAAGTACGTACTCAGATTCAGGAAATGTGTGACGACTTCCTTGGATATTATATCCCAGAACTCAACCATATCAACAACTCTTTGTTAGTAAAACCAGGTCTTCCTGGAGGTATGATGGGTTCGCTCATGACAGACTTGGAAGACAACCTGAAGTCACTGAACAAGTGGAAGGTAAAGAATGGTCAGCCAGAACTTACTACAGACGACCTGCTCATCAAACTGTTCGACGAAGTTGCATACGTATGGCCAAAGGTTGGTTATCCATGTCTTGTTACTCCATTCTCACAGTACGTAAAGAATCTTGCACTGATGAACGTAATCCAGATGGAAAAAGGCAAGGAACGTTGGTCGATGATTGCAGATACAATCTGGGATATGATTCTCGGAAAGGCTGGTCAGTTGCCTGGTCCTGTAGATCCAGAAATCGTTGCTCTGGCAAAAAAAGAGGGTAAGGAATTCGAGACTAACGATCCACAGTCTTACTTCCCAGACGACCTTGAAGACTACAAAAAGAAGATGCAGGAAAAAGGTTGGGAACTTGGAGAAGACGACGAAGAACTCTTCGAATACTCAATGCACCCAGGACAGTATGAAGCCTACAAGAGCGGTAAAGCTAAGGCTGACTTCGAAGCAGACCTTGCAAAGCGTAAGGCTGAGAAGAATGCGCCAAAGGGAGGTGCAGAAGGACCAAAGTCTGTTACTGTTCAGGTAAATGGTCAGAACTACAAGGTAGAAATAGCTTATGGCAACGATGTTCTAGCAGCAAGCGCACAGAGCGCAGCACCAGCAGCATCTCCTGCAGGTGAAGGCGAAGATATTGTAGCTCCACTGGAAGGCAAATTCTATCTCGTAAAAGACAACTCAGAGACTCCTAAGAAAGTAGGTGATTCAGTACAGACAGGTGATACTCTCGGATATATTGAAGCGATGAAGACTTTCAACGCAATCCGTGCTGACAAAGCAGGAGTAATCACAGCTATACTCGTTGCTTCTGGTGACTCTGTAGAAGAAGATGATCCAATCATGAAGATGGCTTAAACATCAGTTACTGACTATCTACTATTTACATTTGATATGGAACAAATATTAGAAAACCTATACCAGATGACAGCGTTCAGCGACATCGTTGCATCTAATGGTACATATATTATAATGTATTTGCTTGCCTTCGTACTTCTGTACCTTGGTATAGTAAAGCACTTCGAGCCACTGCTGCTCATACCTATCGCTTTCGGTGTGCTTATAGCAAACTTCCCTGGAGGAGATATGGGTGTGTATCAGGCAGATGAAACAGGACGTATTGTTGACGCAACTGGCAAAGTGCTCACAGAAAACATATGGGAAATGTCGCTTCCAGCTATCGCCCACGACCTGGGACTTATGAATTTCTTGTACTACATGCTTATAAAGACCGGATTCCTGCCACCTGTAATCTTTATGGGTGTAGGAGCACTTACCGACTTCGGACCAATGCTTCGCAATCTGCGTCTTTCTATCTTCGGAGCTGCAGCACAGTTGGGTATCTTTACAGTACTCCTTATTGCAGTAGGCAGTGGATTCTTCAACATCAAAGAGGCAGCTGCCCTCGGTATCATTGGTGGTGCCGATGGTCCTACAGCAATCTTTACAACTATCAAACTGGCTCCACACCTCTTGGCTCCAATTGCTATTGCAGCATATTCATACATGGCCTTGGTTCCAGTAATCATTCCACTGGTTGTAAAACTGACATGCTCTGAGAAAGAACTGAAGATTAACATGAAGGAACAGGATAAGCTCTATCCTTCTTCAAACAAGATGAAGAACGAAAAAGTTATCAAGATAATCTTCCCTATAGCTGTAACTACAATTGTTGCTCTTCTCGTTCCAACAGCAGTCAGCCTTATAGGTATGCTTATGTTCGGAAACCTCCTGAAGGAAATTGGTTCCGATACAAGCCGCCTGTTTGACACCATCTCAAACTCTATAATGAACACAGCAACTGTATTCCTTGGACTCTGTGTTGGTGCAACAATGACAGTACAGGCATTCCTTAACTGGACTACCATCGGCATCGTGATTGGCGGCTTCTTCGCATTCGGCCTTTCTATTGCATCTGGTATTTTCATGGTTAAGATTACAAACCTGTTCTCAAAGAAAAAGATTAATCCGCTGATTGGTGCTACCGGCCTGAGTGCCGTACCTATGGCAAGTCGTGTATGCAACGAGATTTCAACAAAGTACGACCCTAAGAATCACGTACTGAACTACTGTATGTCTTCAAACGTAAGTGGTGTAATCGGCTCAGCTGTTGCAGCAGGTGTACTTATCTCATTCCTACAGAACATTTCACTTTAATCCTATTATAAACCCAGCCCACCCTACTTCTCTTTTAAGTAGGTGGGCTAAAACATTTTAGCTCTATGATTAATTACAAAGATCTTGGTCTCGTAAACACTCGCGAGATGTTTAAGAGAGCTGTTTCAGGTGGATATGCTATCCCAGCATTCAACTTCAACACAATGGAACAGATGCAGGCTATCGTTATGGCTGCAGTTGAAACAAAGTCACCAGTTATCATGCAGGTAAGTAAGGGTGCTCGTAACTACGCTAACGGCACAATCCTCCGTAACCTCGCAAAGGGTGCTGTAGAATATGCTAAGGAACTCGGTTGCGAAGCTCCTGAAATCGTTCTGCACCTCGACCACGGAGACAGCTTCGAACTCTGCAAAGACTGTATCGACAATGGTTTCTCTTCTGTAATGATTGACGGTTCTTCACTTCCATACGAAGAAAACGTTGCTCTTACAAAGAAGGTTGTTGAATATGCTCACAAGTACGATGTTACTGTAGAAGCTGAGCTTGGTGTACTCGCAGGTGTTGAAGACGAAGTTTCTTCTGCTGAGTCTCACTATACAAAGCCAGAAGAAGTTATCGATTTCGCTACTCGCACTGGTTGCGACTCACTCGCTATCTCTATCGGTACTTCTCACGGTGCTCACAAGTTCACTCCAGAACAGTGTACACTCGTAAATGGTGTTCTCGTTCCACCACCATTGGCATTNNGATATTCTTGCTGAAATCGAGAAGAAACTTCCTGGTTTCCCAATCGTACTCCACGGTTCTTCTTCTGTTCCAATGGACGAAGTAAACACAATCAACAAGTATGGTGGTCACCTCGAGGCTGCTATCGGTATTCCAGAAGAGCAACTCCGTAAGGCTGCTAAGTCTGCTGTATGTAAGATTAATATCGACTCTGACTCTCGTCTTGCTATGACTGCTGCTATCCGTAAGCACCTTGCTGAGCATCCTGGAGACTTCGACCCACGTCAGTATCTGAAACCAGCACGTGAGAACATGAAGAAGATGTACATCCACAAGATTGTAAACGTTCTTGGTTCTGACGGCAAACTCGCTTGCTGCAACAAGTAAACAAAACAAATAATAAAATGAAAAGGAGATGACTGTTAAGCCATCTCCTTTTCTTGCTTTATGATTTTATAATTATTACTGTCTATTTCTTCAGAAGGTTGGCTATTGTAGCAATCACTGCTGCAATAGATGCGGCAGAGGAACCTATACTGAGAATCTCAGCTGTTGACATACCTTTTTTCTCTGCAGTCTTTGTAGGAACAACAATTTCACATCCCGGTTCAATACCCTTTCTCGATGAACTTTTCAACTGAGTAACCTCACCATTCAATGCAATTGAATATACACCTTTCTTTTTTGCACGATCGTCATAACCTCCGGCATGCTTTATGTAATAACTTAATGGTTCGTCTTCCTTATACTGCATAGACACAGAATAGCCTACAGCTCCTGAAACCTTAACGGTGTTTGAAAACTGAGGAACAAAAAGATCATCACCTTCACGCAAATCGATATTATCTTCACTCTCAGGATGTTTTAATGCTTCATCCAAATTGATTGCAACCAAGTAAGTGCTTCCCTGGTTAATCTTAAGAGAAAGGAGTGAATCGACCAGTTCCTTATTGAAATCCTTATCAGCACTTGTAGCGGCTTCGAGGATATCAATCTGTTGTGCCTTAATAGTCTGTTCACGAATCATTCGTTCCTCATCATTTAACTGACGACGAAGACGAGCACCTTTAGCATAACCAAACTTTGACAATCCGCCAGCATCCTTAATCAAATCTGTTAACTTATAATGTTTATTTGACATAGAATACTTGCCAGGGAAATTCACAAAACCTCTAATGGTAACATTCTCCTGAGTACTGTAAACAGGACTCTTACGTACCATAACCTGATCATATGGTTGCAGGACAAAACCTTTCTCTCCATCTATAACAAAGCCCTCCTTAATAGGAAAAGAGAAATTCTCGGTGATATAGTCAGATTCTTCTGTCGCACTTGGATTTGAAATACGTCGGAAAACATCAACCTTAGCGACAGAAGCCGACTCCGTCAAACCTCCAGCCATAAGGATAAGGTCTTCTATGGTTGTATTGTCTGCATAAACATACTCACCGGGTTCACGCACTTCTCCATCAATACTCAAGGTCTGTTCACCCTTCATATCAGTCACATTAGGAATAAATACAGCATCATCCTTTTGAAGAGCAAAATCAGGAGCACGACCTTCCATAATATCACCTATATTAACATTATGTACTTCCAAAGTCTTATCTGCTCTTTTGCGATGAATGATAACTCGGGTAGTAAATGCATCACGTTTCAGACCGCCAGCGGCAGCGACTAGATCTTTTAAAGTAGTAATATTATCACCTAACTGATAAGAACCAGGACGTTCTACGGCCCCTTTTATCTCCAATAGATTTGAATAATCAGAAGTAAGAAGAATATTTACATTGACAGAGTCTGCATCATGAACAAGGAAGTTGTTTAACTGAAACTCATCAACCGTAAATATACTATTTATAGAACCAGACTTGCGAACAAGAGTTACATTGTCTTTTACTGCATCTCCTGTAAATCCACCGGCATATTCAATAAGAGTGCCGACAGATTCTGTTTCACGCATTTCGTAGTACATTGGACGCTTCACACCACCAACAATATTTACAAGACATTTATATGCACCGACAACTACGACATCATTATCTTGCAACTGCACATCTCCTTTAGAACTTCCGTGGAAGATATACTCGTAAACGTCAATCTTAGAAATCATCTTTCCAGCTCTATATACTCTAATGTCACGAAGCGAACCAACCTCACTGATGCCGCCAGCAGAATACAAAGCATTGAAAGCAGAAGAAAGAGCGCTTAATGTATATGTTCCAGGAGTCTTGACTTCACCAAGAACCTGCACATTTACAGTTCGTGAATCCTGTACACTGAGTTGGATATTCGAACCTTTAAAATACTGACCAATGCTTGACTTCAAAGCAGAATTAGCTTGAGTCACAGTCATACCTGCTATACGTACAGGTCCCACGCCTTCAATAGTAACTGTTCCTTCACTCGATACTTCTGTTTCAATAGTTTGTTGTGAAGCACCCCATATCTCAATAACTACATTATCCCCTGTACCCAAACGATAGTTGGCTGGAGCAGACAAATTTATCCCTGGTTCAAAAGTAAGTAGTTCGTTATTGAAAATATTGTGACCGAAAATCTCCTTCTCAGGTTTTTCTTCTTCCTCAATATACAACGAATCGCCTTCAAACAAGTCTAATTCTTCCTGCATGTATTTTGAGGTCTGAGTCTTATCCTCAAGTCGGCCTGTACCTTTACTCTTCTTGGATTTATCTTTCAAACGAGTAGATTCTTTCAGACGAGTTTCATCTTTCTCATCCTCCTCAGTTTTAGTCTTTTTTAGAAGTTCCTGTTGTTTATTGTACTTCTTACGTATTCTCTGTAACTGCGCTGTAGTTACACCTTTTTTTAATAACTTTGTTACAATTTCAGTTTGAGAAGTCCCTTTGGAATATTCCTTCTGAATAAACTTAAGAACTTCTGTATCAGTCATTGACTGGGCTGCAACATACAAAGGTAATAAAACAAGAATTAAGGTCGATAAAAATTTTCTAAGCATATCTGTTTATAGATTATTCAAATGTGTACTATGGTATCGAATATAATTTTCAAATCGAGCAGAAGTGTACGATTGCGAAGATACTCCAAATCCAGATCCAAACGTTTCAACATCTTATCAATCGTATCAGTATAACCATTATATACAGTGGCCATTGAAGTAACTCCCGGACGACTTACAAACAACAATTCGTAGTTTGGGTTTTGTTTCATTATCTGGTCAATGAAATATTGGCGTTCTGGACGATAGCCAACAAACGACATATCACCTTTCAAAACATTAAAAAGCTGAGGAAGTTCATCAATATGTTTTGTTCTCATCCATTTTCCATACTTCAGCAAACGATTGTCGTCAGGAGTTTCAAGCATCGGAACACCATCACACTCAGCTTCCTGAACCATTGTTCTGAATTTATATATTCTAAAAGGTTTGCCGCCCAAACCGATTCTTTCCTGTGAATAAATAACCTCTCCGCAACCAGTCAACTTATAAACCAGGAAAATCAACAAAAACAGTGGTGATAAAAGTATAATTAAGAATGCCGCACCGAGAAAATCCCCTATCCTCTTTAATGCTCTTTCGAACGCATTCATTCTATCAATATTCTTCGATGAAGCCATCTGTTATTTTTTTATATAGTTTTATATAATTTTAAACGTAAAACATGCCTTTGATATTGCAACCATCAGCCTTAAAATATCATGCAAATATACAGAAAAAATACCATTCAATGCAATTAGCACAGCAACAAAACACATACAATTTTAAAATGAACAAAAAAAGAAGCCTGAAATAGAACAATTCAGGCTTCAAAAACGATTATTTGTGATAATTGTTACAATCCGAAGATCACTTTGAGTCCACCGTCAACACCGCTGAAGCCCATGAAAGCCATAGCCAGCAGGCTAGCTGTAATCAGTGCAATTGGAACTCCGGCAAATGACTTTGGAACATTTACCAAATCCAATTGTTCACGAAGACCTGCAAACAGAACCATAGCCAGGAGGAAACCAAGACCTGTAGAACAAGCATAGATGAGTCCTTCGAGCAGGTTGAAATCCTTTTGGATTACAAGAATTGCAACACCAAGGATACAACAGTTAGTGGTAATCAGAGGCAAGAAAACACCTAATGCCTGATACAAAGCAGGCATAGTTTTTTTCAGAATAATCTCAATCATCTGAACCAACGCAGCAATGACAAGAATAAATGCAATAGTCTGCAGATATTCCAGTCCATATACATCCAGAAGGAATTTCTGAATAGCATAAGTAACAGCAGTAGCTACAACAAGTACAGCAGTTACGGCCATTCCCATACCACTGGCAGTATCTACTTTCTTAGAAACACCCAGGAACGGACAGATTCCAAGAAACTGTGCAAGTACGACATTATTGACGAATATTGCAGTTATAATGATAAGAATCAAACTAAGTACTGTTTCCATAATCAAGCCTTCTTAAAGATTTTGTTAAACACTACAATCAGATAGCCTAAAGCAAGGAAAGCACCTGGTGCAAGCACAAACATGAGCATTCCATAGCTTTCGCCCCACAAAGTCTGACCAAACACAGCACCGGTACCAAGCAACTCACGTACAGCACCAAGACAAGTCAGTGCAATAGTGAAACCAAGTCCAATACCTATACCGTCAAAGATAGATGCAAGAGGATTGTTTTTTGCAGCAAAAGCCTCTGCACGTCCCAAGATGATACAGTTTACCACAATCAGTGGAATAAACAATCCCAGGCTCTTATCTACTTCTGGAGCATAAGCTTTTATAAGCATCTGAAGAACTGTTACAAGACTAGCAATCACAACAATATATGAAGGGATGCGAACCATATCAGGAATCAGTTGCTTAATCAGAGATATTATGAAGTTCGACACAATAAGCACAGCCATTGTGGCAAGTCCCATCGACATACCATTGAAAGCAGACGATGTGGTACCAAGGGTAGGACACATACCTAAAAGAAGGACAAATGTCGGATTCTCCTTAATGATACCATTCAGTAAAACTTTAATGTATTTCATAACAATTTATTCCTTTCTTTTAGTCGTTTTCATTATTAACCTGTTCCGTAGCAGCTGAAACACCATCACTCTTTGCGACGATATTGTCATAAGCACTCTTTACTGAACGCAGGAAAGCTCTGGAAGTAATAGTAGAAGCAGTAATAGCATCAATTTCTCCCCCATCCTTCGAAACAGTGAAATTACATTTGCCAGGATTCTTTCCGATGATACTTCCCTTACCATCCTTCTGGAACCAATCGCCTGCTTTTGCTCCAAGTCCTGGAGTTTCTGCGTGTTCCAAAACAGTATAACCAAGGATTGTACCTTCATTATCAAAACCTACAAGTACCTTCAACGGACCGCCGAATCCATTTTTGTCTGTAGTCACAATAGCCTGTCCAATGTCATTATCTCCAGCAGTCACATCATACACAATGAATCCGTCTACATCTTGTGGATCTGACACCTGAATATCGTCTGAACCCATCACAGCTTTAATACCTGCAGCCAGATTGTCTGCATTAATTTTCTCGATTTGAGGAGCAGTAACTGAGTTGACATATGCCAAAACAGCTCCAGCCACAACAGCAATCACTGTCAGAACCGACAGCATATTAGGAAGCGAAGATTTAAGCTTTTTCATGTTAATGTCCTCCCTTATTTAGCTACTTCGCCAAAGCGAGTGGGTTTAAACTTAGAATTAATCAGAGGCACGAATGCATTCATAATAAGAATTGAGAATGACATACCTTCTGGATAAGCACCAAAGACACGTATAATAATGGTAAGAGCACCAATTGCCACACCATATACCAACTGTCCCTTAGCTGACATTGGTGAAGTCACATAGTCAGTAGCCATAAATACAGCACCCAACATAAGACCACCACTCAGAATCTCAATAACAGGATTTGCAAAATGAGTTGGGTCAATAAGCCACAGACATCCGGAGATTACAAATACTGTGCAAATGATACTTACCGGAATGTGCCAGGTGATGACCTTCTTCCACAAAAGGAACACAAAACCAATGAGGATAGCCAATTCACATACCTCTCCTAAACTACCGCCGGTATTTCCGAGCATCATATCCTGAAGAAGTGGAAGAGTTTGTACATCTCCCGACTTGAACATTTCCTGAAGCATAGCCAAAGGAGTAGCTCCTGTCTGAGCATCAAGATATGTACCGAATCCCTGACCGGGCAAAGGCCATGTAGTCATTGCCACAGGGAACGAAATCAAGAGGAAAGCACGTCCAGCCAGTGCCGGATTAAACAGGTTGCATCCAAGTCCGCCAAAAGTCATTTTAACAACACCGATAGCAAAGAAAGCACCTATCAC
>DEJD01000009.1:16782-17692 GCA_002353215.1 Prevotellaceae bacterium UBA2757 | reverse complement strand
TCATTCTTCATGCAGAACTTATTGATAGCCCACTCGAAGAACACACACGATGCCACACTGATGGCAGTCGTTATGATTGCACCCATGCCAAAAGAGATGAAGGAAATCAACAAAGCAGGTATCAGGGCAATAATTACCAAATACATGTTTCTTGAAATCGAATCACCTGAATGAACATGAGGTGAAAGTGATACAATTAACTTATTCATATTATTATTAGTTTAAATGTTAGGAAGAGGTTTTATTTTCCCTCTCGGGCTGCAGCCTTTTTCTCGTGAATAATACGTAAAACTGTTGACTTACCATCACGAATAAGGTCAAGCAGCGGACGATTTGAAGGACAAGTAAACTGACAAGATCCACACTCTATACAGCTTACCACATCTTCCTTCATTGCCTTATCCCACAGTTGCTTACTGCTCAATGTAGCGAGAAGGTATGGTTCCAGACCCATCGGACAGGCACCAACACACTTGGCACAACGGATACAGGTCTGCGGTTCAGCTCTCTTGGCTTCTTTTTCATTCATGATAAGAACACCGCTTGAGCCCTTACAGATAGGCACTTCTGTATTTCTCAGAGCCTTACCCATCATCGGACCGCCACCAATCACCTTTCCTGTATCCTCTGGCAGACCTCCACATGCATCAATCAACTGACTCATAGGAGTACCCATTCTGACAAGCAGATTGCTTGGATGCTTCAATGATTTACCTGTAACAGTTACTACACGTTCGAACAAAGGTTTATTCTTCATAACTGCTTCATAAACAGCATATGCAGTTCCTACATTCTGTACAATCGCACCAACGCTTACAGGAAGAGCAGGTGGAGCAGGAACCTGACGTCTGACAACAGCGTCAATCAACTGTTTTTCGCCACCTTGAGGATATTTTGTCTTCAGTGGAAC
>DEJD01000009.1:10029-16710 GCA_002353215.1 Prevotellaceae bacterium UBA2757 | reverse complement strand
TCAATACCGATGTATGCCTTGTTCACCTTACCTGCCTTCATCAGGAGGTCAACACCCACAAGTACTTCGTTAGCCTTTTCAAGCATCAGTCTGTGGTCAGCTGTCAGATATGGTTCACATTCTACAGCATTGATGATAACCCATTCCGGCTTACTGCCTGGAGGAGGACTCAGTTTCACATGAGTTGGGAAACATGCACCACCCATACCGACAATACCGGCATTCTTAATTTTTGCGATAATATCTTCTGGAGTAAGTTCTGGTTTTTCTTTTGTAGTCACGAGTCTATCTGAACGGTCGATACTCTCTTCCCATTCATCTCCTTCTACAGTAATATATACAGCAGGCTTCGCATACCCACTGGCATCAACTACTGTATCTACTTTGAGTACAGTTCCACTGACACCAGAGAAAATAGGAGCTGACACAAAACCGCCGGCCTCTGCTATCATCGTACCCACCTTCACCTTATCGCCTTTTTTGACGCAAGGCACAGCAGGTGCACCGATATGTTGTCCCATTGGATAAACGGCAACCTTTGGAAGCTCTGCAATTTTGATAGGCTCAGCAGCAGACAGTTTATTTTCTGCCGGGTGAACTCCACCAATTCTAAATGTCTTCATATTTATAGCTTTTTTATTTTAAACCTAATAAAATCATCTGACTTGGAGGCAGTGGAGCATCTGTACGTTTGCTCTCAAACTGCATTTCCTTTGCAGGAGCAACAGGATTGCTGATATCCTTCGGACCGGCAAGCAAAATCTGCTGACTAGGCATCAATGGTGCATTGTACTTAATCTCGATTGGCTTCCATTCCTTAGCTGGTTTTGCTGGAGCAGCAGCAGGTGTAGCACCAGTATTAGCAGTAGCAGCTGGCTTAGCAGCTGGTTTTGCCTTTGGCTTGCGCTCAATACCCTTAATGCTTACTGATGCGATAGTACCGCGTGGACAAGCATCATAACACTGTCCGCAAAGAACACATTTCTCAGGATCGATGTATGCAACATTGTCGATTACATGTACAGCATCGCTACCACAAGACCCTTCACACTTCTTACAAGCGATACAAGCATTCAGACAAACCTTCATTGCTGCAGCGCCCTTGTCTTTGTTCATACACTCTACTACAAAAGCATCCTTTGCATCACCGCTTACCTGACGAATCTCAATAATGTGGCGTGGACAAGCCTTTGCACAGGCACCGCAGGCAGTACACTTCGACATGTCAACTTCTGGCAGACCAGTCTTTTCGTTCAGTTTGATAGCATCAAACTGACAAGCGGCAACACAGTCGCCGCAGCCAAGACATCCGAATGCGCACGCACCTTCGCCCATACCAGTTGAATTAGCTACACGACAACTCTTCACGCTATCGTAAGCAACAACCTTTGGACGATTTTCACACGATCCGTTACAGCGTACAAAAGCAGCCTTTGGAGCCGACGCCGCAACTTCCATACCGAGGATACCCGCAACTTTCGACATACATTCAGAGCCACCAACAGGACAATTCAGTCCGTCGAGCGAACCTGCATCAGCTGCTTTCACACAAGCTGCAGCCATACCGCCACAACCCGGGAATCCACAACCACCGCAGTTAGCACCTGGCAACACTTCCAGCACTTCTCCGATACGCGGATCTTCCTTAACTGCAAATTTCTTAGCGACACCGAAAATACTTATCGCCAAAACGAATCCGATTACGCCAAGAACAATTACAGCAATTAGAATTACGTTCATAAAAAATTGTATTTATAAAAATTGAATTAAAGGTTCTGTCTGTTTAAATTTTTTCTATTCCGAAACGGAATCGGCGTTCTATCCTACCTCTCATAGCATACACTACTATTCCGTAAATCAACAGGCTCAGCAACATCAGCAAAAGAGTAGTTCCTTCCGACACATTCAGCAATGCCATACATATAGCACCGACCAGCAGCAACAAAACCATTGGGAAGATAAAAGCAACTCGCAGAGCCGCCCATCCCATCTGCATAGATCCGTAAACCAGCACACTATCCCCCGCACACACATCAGCTCCTACTCCTCTACCCTTCACTTCTATCACCTTTTCTTTCGATTCTGCTGACGAACACAGACTCTTTGCTTTACACTCAGCACATGCAGCAACCTGCACAATCCTCACCTTCACACAATCATCCTCAACACTCTCAACAATGCCTTGATGTTCTATTCTTTCATCCATACTTACGTTTGCCTTCGATGGTATTATACGCTTTTCCTTGCAAAAATATAATAAATCGGCTAAAGAAAAAAATACAACTTCAAAAATCTTCATTTTTTCCTTATATTAGGAGGTTTTATGTACTTTTTCTTTGAAAAACAAACGAGACAAAAGACAAAAAAAGAACCAAGCCTTTTTCTGACTTGGTTCTTTTCTATCAAGCTTCTTTTGCTTTTTTAGTTGTTTTCTTTGCTGCCGGTTTCTTTGCAGGAGCTTTCTTCTTAGCGCCAGCCTCCACCTTTGGAGTCGGAGCTGTATCCTTCTTTGCCTCTACAGGATTGTACTTAGCAAGAAGTTTCTGCAATTTCTCAATTTCCTTATCCTTTGCAGCTATCTCATCATCCTGATTCTGGATGGTGGTAATAAGACTGTTAATTTCTTCATTTTCAGCACCACCGTAAAGATTATTAACGCGTGAGATGAAGTCTCCAAGGATATTCATGTAGTTAGTAAATGCATCGTATGGAGAGTCGTATATATCACGGTACTTCATACTTGCCTTAGTTGTCATGAAGCGGAAATTATTCGATGCCTGCAGGTAATCCCAGTCCATCTTGATACGACGGTCATTGCAAATGAGAACTCGTTCTGCGACACTGTACAGTTTATTGAATGCCTCACGCTGCAAGTGGTTACCCAACCAGCAAGAAGTATCACGTTCTTCATCAACCCATGAAATGTTATATGGAACCTCTACAGGTCCTACACTCTTCTGAGTACAGATTTCTGATGGAAGAGCGAAACCGATATTACGTTCGCGAGCCAAAGGAGGGATAGCCTTGAGGAATTCAAGAATACCGCCTTCCAATGGATGGAAAATACCGAATGTAACAAGTTCGCCGAATATATTGATAATGTCTTCACCTTCAGGAGTTGAAGCAATCCAATCGAGCCATTGGTCAGCCATCAGCGGATTAGAAGTGAAACGTTCTGTAATATCCTCTGAAAGATTTATATCGCGCATCAGCACCTTCAGACGAGGATCTGTAGCACAGTGATAGAGGTAGTGAGGTGACTTCCATCCCAGTACCTGCTTAGCACCCTCTGTCAGGATACCCTTGAAGCCCATTGCAGCAACCTGAGCACCGATCTCGTCGTTGTAGATGAGTGAAGAGTTGCGGAACACCTTAGGTTCCTTGCCGAAGAGTTCCTTGATTTTCTTGCTCATACGCTTTACTTCGAGTTCGAAACTCTCTTCGTTAGCGAGTGAAGCCAGACCGTGGCTATAAGGTTCAGAAAGGAATTCTACCTGACCAGTCTTATTGAGTTCCTGCAAGAGGTCAATAACCTGTGGAGCATGGAATTCGAGTTGCTCAAGTCCCACACCTGAGAGAGAGAAAGCAACACGGAATTCAGGATAGTCCTTACACATCTGCAAAAGGGTCTGCAGTGCAGGCACATAACTGCGTTCAGCAATATAATTGATAGAACGTTCGTTTTCGTAATCATCATAATAGTAATGATCACGACCTATGTCGAAGAAACGATAACGCTTGAGATGTATAATTTGATGTATCTCAAAGTACAGACATATTTTTTTCATAATGTTTATTATTTTTGAATTACAATTATCTTGAGAATAAAACGGGTTATTAGTATCTGTGACACATTATTATATTAATGTATGAATCCACCATTGTGAATACACTCATCATATAGTTTTCGTATTCGGTGTCCTACCTTCACCCAGGTAATTTCATCTACCTCCTTGAGTCCTTCCTCCTGCAGTTGTTTATGCAGTCCGGGGTAGTTACATAGAGCGTAGATGGCATCGGCCATTGCGTTGATATCCCAATAATCCACTTTAATGACATTTTTCAGAATCTCGCCACAACCTGACTGTTTGGAAATGATACATGGTGTACCGCATTGCATTGCTTCGAGTGGAGCGATACCGAAAGGTTCCGATACAGAAGGCATTACGAACACATCCGATGCCTTGTAGCATTCATACACCTGTTTTCCTCGTTGGAAACCAGGGAAGTGACATCTGTCGGCAATACCCTTGGCAGCAGCCAGGTCAACCATTTCCCAGTATTTATCTCCAGATCCTGCAAAACAGAAACGAACATTATTTGTACGTTTGCATACCAGATCAGCTGCTTCGATGAAATACTCAGGACCCTTCTGCATTGTGATACGTCCAAGGAAGGTAACAACCTTTTCCTTTCCGTTGTCAACACGTGGAATGTCCTTATATTCCTGTGGCAGTGGATATACGGCATTGTGCACAGCGAAACACTTGCGTGGATCCTGATGGTACTCCTTGATAACCGTCTGGCGTGTCAGTTCCGATACACACATGATACAGTCTGCATGATCCATACCGTTCTTTTCGATAGAATAAACAGTTGGGTTTACCTTTCCGCGCGAACGGTCAAAGTCTGTAGCATGAACGTGGATACACAGTGGTTTACCGCTTACCATCTTTGCATGTACACCGGCTGGATAAGTAAGCCAGTCGTGAGCATGAATAATGTCAAACTGTTCGCTACGAGCCAGCACACCTGCAATGATTGAGAAGTTGTTAATCTCCTCGTGCAAGTTCTGCGGATAACCTCCGGCAAACTGCAGACATCCTATATCATCAACTCCCATATAATTGAAGTCGGCATAGATATGGTCGCGGAAACGGTAATAATCCTCGGCAGTATGTCCTACCATACGGTCTTTGATGGCATCATACTGCACATCACGCCAAGCTACTGGCACTTGGCTCATATTTATAATCTTCAGGAATTTCTCCTCGTCGCCAGTTGGTTTTGGGAGGCAGAATGTAATCTCTGCATCTGGTTGTCCTTCGACCATACCCTTAGTAATGCCGTAGGATGCAACAGCCAGACCGCCATAAATTTTAGGGGGAAATTCCCATCCAAACATTATAACTTTCATATATTCTTCCTCCTTGTTTAATAGTTATAGTATTTTGCAAGAACCTTATTCACACGGAGCACAGCAGCTACGTTCATAGCGAACGAGAGAGCGCCACGACCGTGGAATGGTGGGTTACCGTCGAAGAGTTCTGGTAGAGTACCTATACAGTGATAGAAGAGTTCCTCTTCCAGTCCTACGAACTGTCTGTCCACCCATGAGAGTCCGCTGTGCTTGTACACCTTCAGGCAAGTCTCCAGATAGAAACCTGACAGCCAAGGCCATACAGTACCCTGATGATATGCAGCATCACGTTGTTGCTGGCTGCCTGCATAGATAGGGTTGTAACCGCCCGACTTTGGTGAAAGCGAACGGATTCCCTTTGGAGTGAGCAATTCCTTTGTACAGATATCGAGAATCTTCTTGCGTTCCTGAGTTGTGAGAGGAGAATACTCCAAAGAAGAAGCGATGAGCATATTCGGACGTACACTCCATGAGATATATCCGTCATCTACATAGTCGAGCAGATATCCGTGTTGATTCAGGAAAGTCTGCTTGAAGCTCTCGCCTACCTTTTCTGCATACTGTGCATACTCCCAGCTTTCGCCTTCCCTACCCTTGCCTTTCAGAATTTCCGAACAGAACATCAGGGCATTGTACCACAGAGCATTAATTTCAACAATGTATCCTGTACGAGGTACACATGGATAACCGTTTACAGTCGAATTCATCCATGTAGCTGGAGAAGTCTTTCCATCAGTATAGAGCAGATAGTTATCACGAACTTCCAGCTTCTTGTGCTTTCCGTTCTTTATGAAAGCAACAATCTTCTCTACCAGAGCACCATACTTATTATATGCAGCTTCTGGAGATACGAGTCGCGCATACTGTTGCAGACACCATGTAGCCCACAGCAGGATATCCGGTTTGTCGAATTCTGAAATATTCAGTCCGATTGGTTTATCGTCAAGATAATTCTGTATTGCCTTTTCAGCTGTACGCATTGTCTTCTCGAAATACTCAGGCTCATCAATAGCGAGTGTGAGTCCTGGAAGTGAGATAAACATATCGCGGGCACGGCACTTGAACCAAGGATAACCGGCAATGATATAAGTCTCGCCGTCCTTCTCATAGTGGAACTGATGAGCAGCATTCACCAGACAGGACTGGAAACTTTCACGTGCCACATGTACATCATATTCATAATCGAAGAGTTGCTTCAGCTCACGTGAATGCAGTTCGCTGAGACCGGCAGCAAAGATTACGCTTTCGCCTTTCTTGATATTGAATTCGAAGTAACCAGGCACATACAAGTCTTCAATGTATTCATATCCCAGTTCCTGTTCCTTCGGATATTCCAGTCCGCGATACCAATCTGGAGTATAAACGAAATCATTTTTCTTGTTCAGCTGCATGAAGAGTTCTGGATAACCAGAGTACATTCTTGTTGAAATACCGTTGTCAATCACGTTATACTCGCGGTTAGCAGTTGGATTTTCGTGTGTACATGTCTTCACAGAGCGGAAAGCCAGGAATGGTCTCAGTCGCAGAGTTGTCACAGAGTG
>DEJD01000009.1:4235-10011 GCA_002353215.1 Prevotellaceae bacterium UBA2757 | reverse complement strand
ACCCTGTAAATAGTTGTAGGTAACTTGTCCCAATAGAACTCACGGATATACTTATGTCCCAGTGGGCTATAAGTATTGCCAGAATATTTGTGAAGGCCGAGATTGAACTGAGCTCCGTGTTGAATAACGGTCTCATCGAGCGACGACAGCAGCACATGGTTGTCGTCGTCCATCTCAGGTACAGGCACAACTAACAGTCCGTGATATTTACGCGTATTGCAATCCACGATGGATGAACACGAATACGCACCTGACTTATTGGTTCGCAAAATCTCCTTTGGAAGAGATTCCTGCAAATTTGTCATCAGGGGTTTGTCAAAACGTAAATAACTCATACTTGATTTTAAGGTTTATTAATGTGTTTTCATATCTTTCTTCAACAAAATTAGAGATAAAAATTTAACCCTCCAAAATATTGACATTTTTTTAAATACTTTTTATGACTTTTTCCATAAAAATATGTTGCAAAACATAAAAATCACGAAAAACATTTCTCTGAATGAACAAAAAGGAATACATTTGCATCGAAAAAAACATCACCATGACTAAACGCCAGGACATTTCTACACCAAGTGATATAATAGCAAAACTCTCCCCTATCAGCAAATTTCTGACAGAGGAACAGAAAGCAGAATTGCTGTCAAGTGTAGTAGTTAAAAAATATAAGAAAAACGAGATAATGTACCAGGAAGGCGATGTGCCTCAATACTTACATTGTCTTATTAGCGGCAAAGTAAAAATCTACAAGGAAGGTGTCGGAGGCAGGAACCAGATTGTACACATATTCAAGCCTGTTGATTTTTTCGGTTTCAGAGCCTACATGGCAAATGAAAACTACATCACCTCAGCAGCTGCATTCGAACCCACAATCCTTTGCATTATTCCTGTCACATTATTTGAAAAGTGGTTGTCTGAAAACCTCCAATTGGCCAATTACGTCATCCGTCTTTGTTCAATTGAGATCGGAATCCTCAACCGCCATATCGTCAGCCTTACCCAGAAGCACCTGAGAGGCAGAATTGCCGAGTCACTCCTTTTCCTGAAAGAAACATATGGAATGGAAAAAGACAGGCAGACCATCTCGGTCAAATTCTCACGTGCCGACCTGGCAGACCTTTCTAACATGACCACCTCGAATGCCATCCGCACCCTCTCTGCCTTCAGCAGTGAAAACATACTAGAAGTAAATGGCAGAACAATCAAAATCCTCGACGAAGACCAACTAAAGAAAATCAGCAAAATCGGCTAACCGATATGCTGATTTTTTTTAATTCTTCATTTCTCAATTGTCAATTATCAATTGTCAATTCTCTCACCGCTCACCGCTAACCGCTAAACCATAAACCCTAACTCCTCACTGAATAATAAACCTGAGCATTTCCCTTTCTATTCCAATCTTTACTGGAGTGAAATCCTTAGACTTAATATACTGTCCGTCGATACTGATTGAAGCCTTATCACAGGAGTAAATCACCAGTTTCTGAGCCCTATATGGATGTACATTCTTGTAGTTCAGAAAACGTCCCTTACCCAGCAACCAGAAACCTTCAAACAATTGCCACCATTTCGGACGGGTGATGGCAGAGATATCCAGGAAACCATTATATGGCACACCATTAGGAGTCTGTCCGTAGCCAAGACAATTCCCCACACAAATCGACATATAATAATCGTTTATCTCCTCCGTTTCCAAATCCATTTTGAAATTAAACTGTTTTCTTTCGAACAGTTGTGAAATGATTATAGGGATAATGCTCAGTCTCTTCGAACCGATCAGATGCATAGCATCGTTCGATGCCTTAATCAGTCGTGCCCCGAGTCCTATGTTCACACAATTCAGGAAATAGTGTTTCTGCGGAATACCCTCCTCGTTATACACACAGGTACCCACATCTATCACCTTCACTCTGCGGGCAATCAGCGAATCCACAGTCTGTTTATAATTATCCTCTGAAAAACCCCAGAAGCGTGCGAAGTCATTACCCACACCGTTTGGAATCACACCCATTGCGAAGTCCTCAGGCAACACCTCCCTATTGCTCATCACAGCATTAACACCGTCGTTCAGAGCCCTGTCGCCACCTACAATGATAAGAGTATGATATCCGTTTTTGCAAAGCATACTCGACAGGCGATACACAGAGCTGGACGACTCCGACTGCACGAAATCATACTGAACCCCCTTCTGTTCCATATATTCGCGGATACGTCTCCAGCGCTTGTGCGCCTTGTAATTACCCGACTGCGAACTATATACTACACCCCAGCGATTTGTTTCTGCCATAATTCCTTTACTGTTTTTATTCTTTCTTCTACGGGAAGTGTGCAGTCTATCCACTCTATTGGAATATGCCTTCTCTCCTCCATGCCTCTGAACCAAGTCATCTGTCTTTTCGCAAACTGATGAATAGCTATCTCAAGCAGTCTCACCATCTCCTCATACTCCAGTTCACCCAGCAGATACAGCGTCACATATTTATATTCCAGACCGTAACGGATAAGAGCAGCGGTTGACACCCCACTGTCTATCAGTCCCCGCACCTCGTCCACCATTCCTTCTGACAGTCGGCTGCGAAGTCGTGCAGAAATCTTTCTGCGCCTCTCTTCCCTATCTATTTTTAAACCAATATTCAGGCTGTTCATCGACGGCATCACCCTGCCGTCAAACTCATAGCCCCTAATCACACTTTCGATATACAGTCCCGTGCCACCGCACAGAATCGGAGTCTTTCCCCTCGACTTTATATCAGTATATGCTTCATGAAAATCATGTTGAAACTGATACACACTGTATCTTGTTCCGGGTTCTGCAATATCGATCAGATGATACGGAATCTCCTTTCCATCCACAGTGTAGTCAGCCAAGTCCTTCCCTGTTCCGATGTCCATCCTGCGATACACCTGTCTGCTGTCGGCACTTATAATCTCGCCGTCTATGTCAGCAGCCAGATGAGCTGCGAACGTAGTCTTTCCGCAGGCAGTAGGTCCTAAGATAGTCAGAATCGGGAGTTGTTCCATCTCTTAATGTGTTAACCAGAAAACCAGCAGTCCGGCACCCCATGCCATCACCACCCTCCATGTATAGTGTTTCAGCATCCACATCAGCTTCATATTCTCCACCTGCAGCACAGCCTGTCCTGCCAGCGAAGCCACAAAGAACAGACTGCCGCCCATAGCGCAGCAATAAGGCAATAGTTGCCAATATGCGCCGTCCACAGCAAATTCCGATCCTGCCGCACTGTCCACTGGGAACATATTCATACCTGTCATCATCACAGGCACATTATCCAGCACACTTGAAATCATGCCGGTTATCACTCCATATATATATATATTGTGGAAACTGCTGTGTAACTGTTGTCCCAACCACACCAGGGCACCACACTCAGTCAGAGCACCCACACCGAGCGAAATACCGAGGAAATAGAGAATCATCCTCATTCCTACAAATTCAGTATTGCGGAAATAATGGCGCTGCACAAACAGTACATTGCCGTTTCTCTCCAGATTGCAGAACCCCTCAATAATCCACACTACAGACAACACACAGAGAGCACCGAGGAATGCAGGCAACTTCGTAACGAAATTGAAAGTCGGTATAAACCACAGTCCGCCGATACCCACTACGAGCAGCAGTGCCTTCTGCCACCAGGCAAGATACGAATCGTCACCTTCAAACCGGTTGAATCGGCTCACCACCTCCACATTACCTGCCAGTCTCGTACTGATAAGCAGATTGAACACACACAGACTGGTCAGAGCCGGCAGAATCAGTCCCAACGAATAGTGGGTAGGAGTCACATTGCCACGCACCCATAGCATCAGCGAAGTCATATCACCAATCACAGTGAAACAACCGCCCAGCATGGCAGAAATCAGAATCACGCTGCCATAGACAATCCGCTGCGAATGCGAACGCACTATCTGACACACAATGCCCAGCATCAACACCACTGTAGTCAGGTTATCTACATTGGCAGAGATGACGAACGTGAGCAGCGAGACAATCCACAGGAACAGACGGCTGTTACGCATTCTCAGCCAGTTGACCAGCGAATCGAACACACCGTTATTATGCAGCACCTCGACAATAGTATTCGTAGCAATCAGAAACAATATCACCGCGCATGCCTGTTCTACATAAGGCAGCATGACATTATTAGCTACGAAAAACTTCACAGAATCAGTACTCGATGTTGTTCCCGAAAAGAAAAAGGCATATTCTTCCGGATGTACCAGATGAATATAATTGCCAGCATGCAGCATATACACCACCCATACAACAACGCCGCAACACATGGCTACGGCGGCTCTGTTCAGGTGGTTTATCTGCTCTGTACTCATTACAAGTAGCGCAAACACAAGTACGGCTACAATGATTAATGTGGTAATTAGCATGACGAACTAAAAAAGAAAAATGAGAGCGATAGACGGGACTCGAACCCGCGACCCTCGGCTTGGGAAGCCAATGCTCTACCAACTGAGCCACTATCGCAAATCCTAAATTCTTCGCAAATGTATGAAAAATCTATGACCCCACAATACTTTTAAAAACAAAAATCCTTAACTTTGCCGAAAACATACCCAATAATCATACCGAATGACTCTAAAACACCTCACAATTCTGAACTATCGCAACATAGCTACCGCAGAACTCGACTTCTCCCCGAAGATCAACTGTTTCCTCGGCAGCAATGGTGAAGGCAAGACCAATGTGCTCGATGCCATCTACTTCCTCTCCTTCGCCAAAAGCACTGCATGCAGCATAGACTCACAGAACATCCGCCACGGCGAAGAGGTGATGATGCTGCAGGGCACCTACGACCTCAACGGCACCGAAGAAGAGATCACCTGCGGCATGAGGCTCCATCAGAAGAAACACGTGAAGCGAAACAAAAAGGAATACCGGAAACTCTCCGAACACATCGGACTGCTACCCCTCATCCTCGTTTCACCCAACGACACAGAACTCATCCTCGGAGGCAGCGACCAGCGCCGCCGTTTCATGGACGTAGTCATATCACAGTACGACAGCGAATACATCCAGGCACTTGTGGCTTACAACAAAGCCCTTAACGAGCGCAACGCAATGCTTCGTGCCGACGAAGAACCCAATCCTGACATCATTAGCATCTACGAACAGATGATGGCACAGCACGGCAGAGTCATCTACCGCAAGCGCACCGCCTTCATCGACGAATTCATACCCGTCTTCCAGCAGTTCCACAACGCCATCACAGGCGGCAAGGAAACCGTCAGCATCCAATACACCAGTCACGGACAACGGGGCGACCTGCTCGAAGTCATCCAGCGCGACCGCGCCAAAGACCGCATCATGGGTTACTCCCTGCATGGCATCCATAAAGACGAACTCGACATGCAACTTGCCGGCTACCCCCTCAAGCGCGAAGGCTCACAGGGACAGAACAAATCCTACCTCATAGCCCTCAAACTCGCGCAGTTCGACTTCCTCAAACGAACAGGCAGCCGCACCACACCCATCATCCTCTTCGACGACATCTTCGACAAACTCGACACAGAGCGCATGGAAAACATCATCGCCCTCATCACCCAACCCGACTTCGGTCAGATATTCATAACCGACACCAACCGGGAAAACCTCGACCGCATCCTCTCCAAAACCAACGACGATTACAAAATCTTCCAAGTCCAAAAAGGAGAGATAAGGAATTAGAAAGGGTTAGAGGTTAGAGGTTAGAGGTTAGAGAATGAAAAATGAAAAATGAAAAATGAATTGTCAATTATCAATTGTCAA
>DEJD01000009.1:0-4169 GCA_002353215.1 Prevotellaceae bacterium UBA2757 | reverse complement strand
CAGCGAAGCTAATTATCAATTATAAATTATCCAAGTGCGACGAAGTAATACAGAAAAAATAGGAGCCCTCATTCAGCAATTCCTCCGCGAGGAAGGGCTCGAAACCCCATACAACCAATTCAAGCTCATAAAAGCCCTTGAAGAAGTGCTTGGTCACGGCATCTCCCGCTACATCGGAAACACCTATATCCGCAACCAGACCCTCTTCGTCGAAATGCGTTCCCCAGTCCTCAAACAGGAACTCAGCATGAAGCACACCAAACTCACCCAACGTCTGAATGCAATTGTCGGCACCCAAGTCATCGCCGACCTCCGCTTCATCTAACTGCTAATCAATGCATAATTCATAATGCATAATGCATAATTGTCAAGAGTCTTGGGTCTAGAGTCGCTAACCACTAACCGCTAACCGTTAACCAATTTTCATTCTTCATTTTTAATTCTTAATTCTCTCACCCCTAACCTCTAACCACTAACCTCTAACCTATAACCTCTAACCGCTAACCTCTAACCGCTAACCCATTAACCTCTCGGCTCAAGAAAACATGAAACAAAAACAATTGATATTCCTGCTACTGTCATTTCTGACAACTCTTTTTACATGGGCACAACCCATCACTGAAAAAGAGGCAGCTGAGCGTGCCCTGCAATTCTTAAACCGGCACACCTCCTCGTCACGTGTTAAAGCGATGGGACGGGCCCAATCTCCCCAAATGCTTAAAGCCGCAAAGGTGGAGGCAGAGAGAATCTACGCCTTCAACATTGATGGCGGAGGATATGTCATAGCTTCCGGCGACAGCCGCGCCTTGCCCGTGCTGGGCTATTCCGACAGCGACAGCATCGACTGGACAGATATGCCCGAGAATATGCGTGCATGGTTGAAGGGATACGACGAGGCCATTGCCACACTGGGTAGCAGCACCGACTTTGCCGACGGCAATCTCCTCACAACCGACGCCAAACAGACATCCTCCACACGTCTGGCACGCACCGCTATCGAACCAATGATTACAACTCAATGGTATCAGGATGCTCCTTATTGGAACAAGATTCCTCTATATGACGGTGACGATCCCAAAAAGCATGGTAAAAACTGCCTTACCGGCTGCGTTGCTACAGCAATGGCGCAAATCATGAAGTTTCACGAATGGCCCAAAGCAGAAACTAAAGCCATTCCTGCCTATGATCAGGAGACATACTATGATGGAAAATCGAAAATATGGCACATCGACGAACTGCCACCGATTACCTTCGACTGGGCTAATATTATAGACAAATATACAATCCGAGATAACGTGACAGGCAAGAAAACAGTTGTCGGCACTGAGGCCCAGCAAGATGCCGTTGCCACATTGATGCGCTACTGTTCACAAACTTGTGAAATGGATCTGGAACCAGATTTCTCTGGCGCATCATCCACAAAGCTCCCCCGTGCTTACTACTATATGAACTATGCCCCTTCCGTTCAGTTGGTTAAACGTGCCTTTTGGGGCATTGATGAGTGGGAAGAGCTCATCTATAGTGAACTTTCTGCCAGACGCCCCGTGCAATATGGTGCTTTTGAGAGTTCTGGCGGGCATTCATTCGTCTGTGACGGTTACGATGGTGATGGCATGTTCCACATCAATTGGGGATGGTCTGGTAGTGATGACGGATACTATTCGCTGAGTGTGCTCAATCCTTATTACGACGACGACCTCGGCAGGGCAACCAGTTTGGGTTTCTGCCGTAATCAGAGTGCAGTCGTTGGCATACAGCCTCCATCGGAAGGTATATTGCCGCCACCTCTTGGTCGTGTCGTGCTACATGGCATCAAACCGAAATCAGATTCTGCCGTAGTATACGAGTTCAGTTACCTCGGAGGAATGTCTTACCCCGCCCCCACGCAGGATTATGCGCTCGGCACCATCGATGCAGAGGGTAAATTGAAACCGCATTTCATTGGTGACCCCAACGACAGCATTGTTTACTGCGGAATCAACACAATGACGGTGGAGATAGATACTGCAGCCATCCAACCGGGCGAGTCGTTGCTGCTCTACCCGATGATGAAATTCCGTCACCTTCCCGAAAGCGATTGGCAATTGTACGGTTCGCAGGAATACTATGTCAACGTAGGACGCACCGCCGACGGAGAGTACTACAGCAGCTACATGTATCCGGAAGTGCCGGAGCGGAATATGACCATCGTGAACGCAACGTTGAACCCTGCAACAAGTAACCCTCTCGATATAGTCGAACTGACGCTCACCATCCACAACAACGATGATACTGACTATACAGGCGACCTCTATGTCACTCCCTATTATTACGGTGACATCGATCCTGCTGACATTGCCACATCTGAAGCAAAGTTTTATGGCATTCGCACAGAATCTGGTGCTTATATCCGTGCAGGACAGGATGCCGAAGTCAAGTTCTATATGAATTTCGAAATGAATGGCGTAGTTCTCCTGGAAGTAGGAGCTAATCAATACGAATACCTCGACAAATACGTCATCGTGATTGAAGCCCCCACAGTCCTCACCACCATTACAGCAGACGACACCAACACCTCCGATGCCCCATACTACGACCTGCAAGGGCGCCGTCTCACCACACCACCCCTCCACCCCGGAATGTACATACACAAAGGAAAAAAAGTATTCATCCGCTAACCGCTAATCAATGCATAATTCATAATGCATAATGCATAATTTTCAATTTTTCATTTTTCATTCTTCATTTTTAATTATCAATTCTCTAACCACTAACCTCTAACCTATAACCTCTAACCTCTCACCCCTAACCCATTTTTCATTATTATTCTTTTGTCAAATCATATAGTCTTCCTATATTTGCCCCGAAAACCTTAAACTGAAAAATACATTTCAAACAAATCCTATAATAACCTGTATGCTATGACAAACCTACTTTTTATTCTGCTTTTCCCTTCTATTCCCAACTCTGTGATCTATCCTGTAGCAGCAATTCCATTGGTATTGGCTGTCATCAACTGGATTCTTATTATGGCGCGACGTAAGTCCGAAGGTGTAGCCGGAGTCATCTCTGCCGGAAGCAAATTCGTAAAATACCTTTTCTTTGCTTACCTTGCCGTTATCATCGTACAGATAGTCGGCATGTACGTTCCTGGCCATTGGATTCCAACTCTTTTCGATAAAGAAGGCGACAATACCGGCATCTACATCCTTTTAGCTTATGCAGCCTATACCTTCATCTGCTACTACTTCACCTCTTTCCGTCTTGCCGACGCCCAAGAGGTTGCAGAAGCAAAGGAAGAAGGTGGTCTTGTTATTAAATTTGCTAAAAATGTAGCAGGAGCCGCTGTAGGAACAGTCGGAGCAGCAGGTGGAACTATAGGTCTTATATTGGGCTTGTTGCAGTCAATGCTTTATCCTATCGTAGTAGTCGGCGGACAGACATTCGTCTTTATGGGAGTCGGTGCAGCTTCCTTCTGCGTTATGCTTGCCATTTTCATTCCCATTGTTGCAATTTTAGCTACTGTGGGTGCAATGCTTATCCTCATCCTCATGTTCTTTACCGGCTTCATAGTGACTATTGCTACAATCCTCAGATTCTTGGCAAACCTGCGCTACTTAAAACGATGAGACAACTACTATTCATCCTCACATTGCTCATTGCGAGCAGTATAGCCCGTGCGCAGGAAATTCCGGCACCCCAACTGGAATACGTCATGCAACTGAAAGTGCGTTTGGGTGAAACCTACACCGTCGGAAACACCCAGCATGGCAAGCGCACAGTAGTACCCATCACAGGTGGCACCTTCGAAGGTCCCCGCCTCCACGGAACCATCCTCAATGGAGGAGCAGACTACCAGCTCAGTCCTTCAGCCGGTCGCAACGAACTCGAAGCCATCTACTCCATCCAGACCCACGACGGAGTATATATCCATGTTCGCAATCGCGGCATCGTTGTCAACGGCAAAGACTCCTCAGGAAAACCCACCACCTACTTCAAGGCAGCACCCATATTCGAAGCACCCTCCGACAGCAAATACTCATGGCTAAACGACGCCCTCTTCATCTGCGAACCAGCCTTCTCCCCCCACTTCAAAGGAGTCATCCTCAACATCTGGAAAATAAAATAACCCCAAACCATTCTTCATTTTTCATTTTTCATTTTTCGAAAATCGTGTTGCAACATTGCAA
>DEJD01000018.1 GCA_002353215.1 Prevotellaceae bacterium UBA2757 | reverse complement strand
ACAACTACAAGTTGTATGGGACATGGACCGCTTTGATAATGCATAATGCATAATGCATAATGCATAATGTTAGGGATAAAATACATTTGACGCAAAAATTTACAAAGGGAGCTTCGCAGTGATTGCGAGGCTCTTTTTTTAGGGTACTACAATTCTTTTACTGTCTTTTTTGAGAGTTTAGGTTGAAAAACATATAAAAGTATGTTGATGATATGCAAAGTTTTCCGTACTTTTACGCGGAAAAAAAATTGTCAATTATAAAAACCCTAATAACTAACTATGAAAGCTATGCGAAATGGACAAGTGTGCGTAGAAAAACACAACTTGTGGACACAGATTGAAAGGAATCTTCAATTTTTATTATTATTGCCTGCCCTGATGGCGATGATGCCTATGCAGGCATGGGCTGCTGACGATCCGAATGATGATACCGTTCTCATCGACGGTGTGAGTTACCATGTGTTGCGCAATAACGACGACTGGGAACGCTTCAGTGCGCTGGTGGATAAATCTGCCGGTGACGAGGATGTGAATGCTATCATGGAGGCCGACATCTCGGTTACCAGCTGGGTTGGCAAGAATCCAGATTGGGCTTTCCGTGGTATCTTCAATGGTAATGGTCATACGCTGAATGTAGAAATCAATAATCCCTACAATGATTTATTCATGGCGCCCTTCGTCTTTACATCTAACGCCACTATCCGCGACCTGCACGTCACTGGTAACGTATCAGGCGGAAAGCACTCGTCCGGACTGGTGGGATTCGTTGGAAGAACCGCGACAGGCTGTAGCCTCACCGTCGAGAGGGTGTGGGTTTCCACTACCGTAACAGCCAATGACAACTCCGAAAATACAGGTGAGTTCGTAGGTGGTTTCGTGGGACACGCACGTAAGAACTCGATTGTGATGACCGACTGTCTGTTTGACGGTAAGCTCATCAGTACCTGTCAGAGCGAAGATCGTGTAGCCGGTGCCTTCGTCGGATGGGGTGAAGAAGGGATCTCATACGATCTTCGCCGCGTCTATGAAAATGGATCCTCGGAGAATATTAACCATTTCAGTATATGCTATTGGGTTGATAATGATCACGATCGCCATAATTGGGGAGGTGGTGACCATCCTTGCGTTTATACCGCACATAACTGGGGCGAGTGTCCCGAAGACCGCAGAAATATCACTGATCAGCAAGATCTGGTGAACAAGATGAGTGGGGGCAAGCCCGATTCATGGGTGCTCGTTGACGGTAAGGCGCTGCCTAATATCAAGCACTATTCACTTGATGCCTCTTTCGATGCTTACGATATTGTTCCCGCAACAGATAAGGGAGTGGCAGGTATGCTGACTATTCCTTTCTCGTGCGATCAGGTAGTGAAGTGGGTTGATGCATGGTACACTGACGAGAACGGACAGAGGAAGAATCTGGAGCGAGTGACTCTGGCTCCAAACAGTTATATGGGTTTCCTGAATGTACCTGCTACAGAACCGCACAAGGATTTGCAGATGACGGTAAGACTGCGGCTCGACAGTATCAGTTATACTTACGACCCGAAGAGTGATGCTGTGATGCATAATCCACGCAATCTGAAGTATGAGGTCCTGAACTATTCGAAGGAGAGTCTGACAGATGCCGGTGCTATTCAGTTGCAGTGGGAAACGAAAAATCCGAAGTATAACGATGTGGTGGATGGTGACCAGTTTATAGTGCTGCGTTCGTTGACAGGCAAGACAGAGGATATGGTTGCAATCGGAACTGTTACACTCGACGAGGAAGATTCTGTTTATGTGTATAAGGATTCGCTGCTCATCAGTGCTTTGACGAAGGATCTGATAGTCAAGGAGACGGGCATTGCTAATCTGAAATATTGGGTAGTACGTGCTTCTGCTAAGCAGTTGTGGGGTATGGACAGTAAGAACAACCCGACTATAGTCACTGCAGAACCGAAGTCGGCTGCAATGGCTTTGCTGGAACCAACTGACGTGAAGGCTGCATGGAGCGACGAGACAGAACACAAGGCGAAGGTGACTTGGAGTTTCAAGTCGAGCGACGAGGCACACTATTATGTGTGGGATAACCGTGCCCAGGTGCGTCTGGAGATAAAGAGCTATAATCGGGACGGAGGTTTGGCAGACAGTACGGTGACTGTGCTGACAACAGCACAGCTGCAGGCAGGAGAATATGAAACCACGCTGAACCGTTCGTGTGTGAACTATCAGATGCAGTTGTATCTGGATGCGAAGACTGCTGTGGCATGGAGTGCTGCAGGCGATTCGCTCACTACCATCGCTGTAGCTGTTCCGGAGGATAAGTTCTACCACGAGAATCTGGGACACATCGATAAGGAGTCGCTCGCTGTAAGGCAGTTGCAGAGCAGTGTGTTGCTGACTTGGGCAAATATGACTGACGACCCTGTGGACTATTACGAGGTATGGCGCAAGGAAGCAAACGAAACTGAGTTTACACAAATTGCAACCCAGTTGTTCGAGATGCAATTTGAGGATAAGAAGGTCAGTCCTGTGCACAAGTATCAGTATATAGTAAAAGGAGTGAACGACTGCGAAGGACAGAAGTCTGAGGAAACAAATCCTGTGGAGGGCAGTTGTGTAGGCACGGGTACTGTAGAGGGTTATCTGAAGTTTTCAGACGGAACCGGTATTCCGGGGGTAACCATCAACATAACAGGCGGAGACGGACAGCCAAGGAGCACCAAGACGGACGAGAGCGGTTTCTTCCACATGACAGACCTGCCGTATGTGAACGGAACGGAGACTACTTACGAGGCTGCTCCGAACCTGAAGGGATTTGCTGATGTAAAACCTATCACCTTCAGCACTACTCCAGGCGGCAACCTGGTGAAGGGTGTGGAGTTCGAGGTGAAGGAGAGTGTCAGGTTCTCAGGATATGTGCTGTATAACGGCACCAGCATTCCTGTGCAGGGTGTTTCGTTCCTGGTTGACGGATATGAGGTACATAACGCTTCGGGCAAGGTGGTGACAGACTACGAAGGAAAGTATTCGTTCCACATGCTGAAGAATGAGAACCACACCATTCAGGCTGTGAAGAAGGGACACGTATTCTACCAGGACGGTTACTACCACGAAGGTGACGACACAAGTACCAACAGTTACAAATTCGAAATTGACAAAGCGGGCATTTACTTCTACGACGACACGAGGGTGAAGCTGATAGGACGTGTTGCCGGAGGTAAGGATCAGGCAGCCATTCCGCTGGGCAACTCACTCTCACGTAATAACCTGGGCGACGACCTGCAAATCGTCATGGCTCTGGAGGGCGACAAGGCTTCGAGACTGGTTTGGGACATACAGGACGCAACGAAGAAAGAACGCGATGAGGTGTTCATGCACAAGGCTCACGATAAGAAATATGACTATCAGACGAAGGTGCATACGACGATAAACCGCATGGTCATCACTCCTGATGTGCACACAGGAGAATATGAGGTGATGCTGCCACCGGTGAAGTGGAAGATACAGCAGATTTCAGCCAAGGGATATGCAACTCTGTTCCAGAGCGGACAGGTGGGCGACGTGATAGACCTGAGCGATTCGCTGACACTGCACTCAGACACCATCGAGGGTTCATGGATGAATGCAGAGGATGAAGAGGTGAAGATTGTGGATGTGGAGTATAATGCTCAGTACAACCGCATTTACCACTCGCCTGTAGTCATCGACTACAAACAGATTGGGTTCGATGAATTCGACTATTTCGGAGAAAGATACTATAACTTCAAGAATGTAGTGGGCAACAAACAGAAACTGACTGTAGCCTACGGAGTGAGAAAGCAGAACTGGCCTGTAGGCAAGAAAGATTCGCTGGAAACGAAATATACTTTCGGTTATCCCGTATTCAATATAGACAGGAAGTACCCGGTGAAGATTTCCGCAACAGAACGCTATTACTACAATAACAATACGAAGAGCGACACGATAGACATAATCCGTCTGCAAGGTGGCGAGGTGACCATCCATAACGGTATGGTCAGTTCGACACACAGAGATGTTGTAGAACTGGACAGTGTGGGTGAAGCAATCTATAATCTGGAGGCAAAGCAAGTACCTTATCTGCTGACTGGTCCGGACGCGTTGAGCACAGTAAGTATGACCCTCGAGATGGACGGCACACACTACGAAGCAGTTCCGCTGAAGGCTTATACATTCAACATACAACAACTGAAGGGTGCGAAGGATATACTCTCCTACTCTACTCCACAACTGGTTGACATTCTGCGCGACCCGCCAGGCGGTCTCTCAAATGCCACACTGAGCAAGGGATCTACAATGAAATANNGCCTACCAGATGGATATGAACTGGGCTGTCGGAACAGGAATCAGTTTGTCGGAAGGTACAGGTATAACCAGTTTCGTAGGTGTCGTAGCAGCTCCGATGGGTGCTGGTGGCGTAGGAGGTTTCAATAACTCAGCCAGCAGCAAATTCGATATATCACTCGATCTGATTTGGTCAGGTTCAGGACAACGGGCATTCTCATACACCATGACTGCCAACCAAGACATATCTACAAGTAAAGAGATAACGATGGTAGGTGCAGCCGGCGACTTGTATATCGGTTTGGAACAGAATATAGTCGTGAAACCAGCTACAGCTATCCGTGCCATTCCAGACAGTGTGTTCCGTCAGGTGGCAGGACAACTTTCCTCAGGACGAATGATTGAGATAGCTAATGGTCTGGACGATAAAGGCAATACCCTGCACTTGGTACGCGATGAGGTGGTGACTTACGGAGCTGTTGTAACAAGCGACTTCATCCACTCACAGAGATATATCATCGAACAACTCATCCCATCGTTGGCAAGACAATGCAAGGCGCTGCTGTTTACCGGTACAGAGGCAGAGGCGCAGCAACAGGCTGACGCAACAGGAGAGCCAGTATATCTGTCGCTCGTACCTGCTGACGACGAGAATTTCGGTATCGAGTATAAGCCGGTTTATCCGAAGGAAGCAACTGACAAAACTGTTAACGAAGTAGCCCGATACCACGACATTATGTCCAGATGGCTGGAGATGATAGCACAGAACGAGAAAGAGAAGCTGGAAGCACGTGACCTGGTGAAGAACTTCAGCGTGGACGGTGGTACTACTATGAGCTATGGAGAGACTTTTGAAAGCAACTACTCAAAAATGACTTCGTTTGTCAGTCCTATTTCATCGATGACTTCAGAGTATTTCGAAAATGGTGCTAAAGATGCGTTCAGCAGTATGGCAAGTATCGTAGGACCTACTGTTGCAAAGTTGCTTGGAAAGATTCTTTCAAGGAAAGCAAAAAACGAACATACAGGTACAGTTGAAAATGAAGATGATGGCGGCATCAACGTAGAAATAAAGACTGTAGGTGTGGCTCTCAATTTCACTCTTACTCCTGTAATAAACTTCGGCGTGGTTCCAAGTCACACAGAAGCAAAGGCGTACAGCAGGAAGGAGAGTTTCACGATAGCAATGGACAGAGTAAGCCACTTAGACTTCGATGTATATAGGGCGAAGACAGCCAGCGAGGGTCTGAAAGGTTACGATGTGCATGATGTGTTCCTGAGCAATAACTTCTTCGAACAGACAAGCAACAACGAAGACTACCTGAAACGAGAGTTGGACTTAGACGATGTAACATATGCGCATAGTTTTGTATATAGAACTCGCGGAGGTGCTACCTGTCGTCCGTACGAAGATGAACGCAAGACATATGTTTACAACGAGGGGACTGTGCTGGACGAACGTACGAAGAAGATTGAAAACCCAGTGATGAAGATGGATAAGCAGAGTCTGAGCGGAGTTCCATACGGTGAACCGGCACGATTCAAGCTGTATATGACCAACGAGAGCGAACAACCTGAGGGTGCCTATATCTTCTACAATCTGATTCAGGCAGAAATGTCGAATCCAGACGGTGCAAAGATTATGATGGACGGTCTGCCAGTTACCGGTGCAGGACGCGTCATAGAAATCCACCCGGGACAGGTGACAGAGAAGACTTTAGAGGTGTTTGCAGGAGAGAAATTCGACTACGAAGGTCTGACGTTAAAACTGATTTCTCAGGGCGACACAACAATAGTTCAGAAAGTGGAATTCGACGTGCATTATCTGCAAACAGCCGGTGCGGTAACTATCACAACGCCTGGCGACAAGTGGATTATGAACTGTGATGCTCCACAAGAAGCTGAGAAGGGTTGGTACCTGCCTGTAATCATAAGCGGTTTTGATAAGAACCAACATAATTTCGACCATATAGAATTCCAGTATAAAGAACAGACTCGCGGAGATGATTACTGGACTAATCTGTGCGGATTCTATGCTGACTCGACCATTTACGCTGCAGCAAGTGGCACGAAGGAAATGATACCAGAGAACGGGAATATAGTAACCCGATTCTTTGGCGACGGACAGGTGATGGAAAAGTCTTACGACCTGAGGGCTGTACTATTCTGCAGAAACGGAAATAATTTCCTCACCAACAGTTCGAAGGTGCTCACCGGCGTGAAGGATACCCGCCGTCCGCAGTTGTTCGGCACTCCGGAACCAAAAGACGGAATTCTGGACGATGGCGACGACGTTATATTCAATTTCTCTGAAGACATAGAATACAACTACCTGCAGGCTACTACCAACTTCGAGGTTAAGGGTGAGACCAACGAAACTACCCTGCAGACAGCTCCATCACTTCAGTTCAGCGGTGACGGTTATGCACAGAGTGAAGCCCGTAGGAATTTCACAGACAAGGATATAACCATAGAAGTGACCATCAAACCAGAGGAGACTGGTGCAGAAATGCCTATCTTCTCACATGGTAGCGAAGGCAAGAAACTGCAGTTGTGGCTTACTGACAATAAATGTCTGAAAGTTGTAGTTGACGACAACACCCTTACAACAACAACTCCACTCGCATCGACAGACTTCCAACACGTTGCTTTCGTTTTGGATAACACCGCAAAGAAACTGAGTATCTACAGCGACAGTCTGGAGGCCACACTCGACAATGTGGTTTACTCAGGAGTCGGACCTCTTATATTCGGTTCAACTAACGAAGCTGATACAACCAGACGCAGTTTCTTTAAGGGATGCATGATGCAAGGACGAGTATGGAACCGCGCTTTGGATATCAACCAGCTCAACACCTATGCTGAACAGATGTTGACGGGCTATGAGATAGGACTGATAGACTACTACCCAATGAATGAGGGTAAGGGTGATTATGCCACTGACCTTGCTCAGGGTGCTCACCTGAAACTCGAAAAGGCAGACTGGATACAGCCTGACGGCATGTCGCTGAGACTCGACAAGACCGAGAATAAGGACATCAAGGGCTTGCAACTGAAAGAGGAGTTCTTCCAGCGCACCGGCGAACAGGACTACACTCTGATGTTGTGGTTCAAGACTGACGAAGCAGGACGCGGAACTCTGCTCAGTAATGGTTCGGGTAGAAAAACTGACGTAGGAGCTGAAAATAAGTTCTTTATCGGTTTCGAAGGAGATACTCTGAAGTACCGTTCGAACGGTCAGGAATATGCATTAGGAAATGGCTATAGCGATGACCGCTGGCACCACTACACAATGACTATGAACCGCAGCAGAAAGGTGGTTACAATCTATGTAGATGAAGAAATGAAAGCACAGTTCCCATGTGATTCGATAGGCGGAATGGCAGGTAAGTTCTACCTCGGAAACATGGTATGGCAGGAGGAAGGTGCAGACAACGACGTAGTGAAGCAAGATAATGCATATACAGGTTACATAGACGGTATTGCTCTGTTTGAACAGGCTCTGCCACAGGCACTCATCAGCAGACATACGGCCAAGTCGCTTGGCGGAAATGAGAAAGGTCTGATTACCTATGTGGACTTCGTACACCAGGAACGACAGAAGAACGGTGACATACTTCTGGTTCCATACGTTCTGAACAAGAAAGTGAAGTTTGACCCTGACGGCAATCCGAGCGAGCAGCACGACAGTGTGTTCGTTGACCCGATAGACAGTATCATGATGAGAGTGGACCGTAACATCGGAGCACCAATACAGTTGTACGAAGAACTGCGTAACTTGAACTTCAGTTTCGTAGGACGCGACAACCAGATTATGGTTAGCATTGACGAACTGGACAGTCGAATCAATAAGCGCACGGTTTATATAACTGTAAACGAGATTCCGGACATGAACGGAAACTTCATGGCTTCACCTGTGACAACGGCTGTGTTTGTAAACCGCAACCCACTCCGCTGGACACAGAAAACCTACAAGACCACAATAAACTATGGCGCTGAGACAGACTTCGAGTTCGACATACATATAGTAAATAATAGTGGTGCTCCGCACACCTATAAAGTTGAGAACATGCCGAAGTGGTTAAGTGTAAACGTTCCATCCGATATCATCGATGCACAAAGCGAACACATTCTGACTTTCAGCATAGGAAAAGACATCAATGTAGGTGCGTATGACAATATTATATACCTGACAGACGAAAATGGTTTGGCAGAACCGCTGATGCTTGACATTACAGTTGAAGGACAGGAGCCTGCATGGGCTGTATCGGACGACATGAAGCACTTCTCAATGAACATAGTTGCACGTGTGGTAATAGAGGAGGATATCGATACTGATTCGCGCGACATAATAAGTGTGTTTGACAATACAGGTCGCTGCATGGGTGTAGGAAACGTCAACTATAATGCAGCAAGTACGGAAAGCATGGCATATCTGACTGTGTATGACAGTACGGCTCAAACAAAACCGCTGTCGTTCCGTCTGTGGCATTACGGAACCGGTAAGACAATGGTGCTCACACCTTCTCAGCAGGTATATTTCAAGCCGGAAGGATTCGTAGGTACGACTAAAGAACCTCTCATGCTGAAAGCAACCGATCTGTTTGTACAACACATAGTCCTGGAACCAGGTTGGAACTGGATTTCACTGAACGTAATCAACGAGGACTATGTCAACGTGAAGAAATTCCTAAGTCACTTCAGTTGGAGCGAAGGAGATATGCTTACTAACTATAACCATAACACATCTCTGCTTTATCAAGACGGAGAATGGATATCGAACAAGGATATTGCAACATTGGACAGCATGATGGTTTCCGTAGATGAGAGTTATAGAATAAAAGTAGGCAAGCCAATGGATATTGAATTGACGGGCAGTGCTGCCAAAAATGAAGGAAACCGCACGATCAGCGTAAAGCAAGGATGGAATAGCATAGGTTATACACCACTTGTGAACCTGCCTATATCCACAGCTCTCGCAGACTACCTGAACGAAGCTGAGGACGGAGACGTGGTGAAGAGTAAGACTGAGTTTGCTATGTTCTATGAAGGAACAAAGGGGTCGTATGAATGGAAGGGTAATCTGAAGTACATGAAACCTGGTGAAGGATATATGATTTATCGCAAACGCGAAAACAAAACTTCGTTCATCTATCCGTACTTTGACGCAAATGCTACATTCTTCGAGGAAACAACCAGCACAAAGGTGAAGAGGTTCAATGCTTATAGCAACAGTATGTCGCTTGTGGCAACTGCAGAAGGCATAGAACTGCAGAAGGGTGACAAGCTGCTTGCTCTGGCAGGAACGGAAGTACGCGGTGTGACAGAAGTAGATGAACTGGATGAGAACTATCTCTTCTTCATCTCCATCGAAGGTGACACGAATGCGAAGCTGTCGTTTGCTATAGAACGCGAAGGTGAAATCATTGCTACGACAGACGATGTGATTACCTATAAGTCGAACGGCATTATGGGTTCACCTGACAAACCGACAAGTATCAGTTTCGTAAAACAAGACAACACTCAACTGCCACAGAGCGGATGGTACACAGTGCAGGGCATAAAACTGCCTGGAGCACCTACTCGCAAGGGTATCTATATCTACAACGGACGTAAAATTATGATTAATTAATTGCAATATGAATATGAAAAACGTAAAGATAATTCTGTTTCTGACAATACTCGCAACGATATGGGGTTGTAAGAAAGATGATAATGATTCAGGTTCGGAAGTACCACAATGGACAAACTCGACATTTACCGAAGCTGCAAAACCGACGTGGAACATAGACTGGAGTTCGAACGCTACCCCACCCGACTGGAAAGAGCCGGACGCAGGAAATTATGAGTGTATTATGAATATACTCATAGAATTGCCTCCCGAGGCAATAAGCCACTCAACCAGTGACGACAGAATAGCTGTGTTCATCGGGGATGAGTGTCGTGGAGTCAGTCACCCGAACAAAACCCTACATGGCAAAGTATATTTCCTGATGCTCGTCAGTGGCAACAGTGATGAAGCAGGCCAACCGATGGAGCTGCGCTACTACTGTGACGGTTGGCATCATATGTCTGTTACGAAGGATATACCTCCATTTGTTCCTAACAACATAATGGACGAAACCTGTAATATAAACCTGAATATAGGTAAAGGCAGCACTAAGTACCCTATTAGCACGCTCTTATCTGCTCTTATGCCACAGAAGTTGCCCTTTACTGTAAGCACCAATGACATGATAGCCGTCTTCGTGGGCGAGGAGTGTCGCGGAATAGGCTCTATGAGTTCTGAATATTTCGACGGATGGAGAATTACAGTATATAGCGCACAGCCGGAAGAGACTGCGCAACTGCGCTACTACAGTGCTGAGAAAGGTGGTATATACACCATACTGAAGACCTTCAAACTGACAGGAAACATTCAGCAGGAGACGATTTCTTTTTAAACAGAATGAATAAACATGTAATTGATGATGCTTAAAATATGTTTATTTCATTGCAGTACGGAAATTTTAACGTACCTTTGCACGAAAATATGGGCTTTTGTGCATTTATCCATATTCCTAATGCAACAAAAGCACGAATAAGAGAGATAGTAACATCATCATAAAGAGTTAAATATGAGTTTAAAAATTATCGTACTCGCAAAGCAGGTACCAGACACAAGAAATGTGGGACCTGATGCGATGACTCCCGAAGGAACTGTGAACCGTGCAGCTCTGCCTGCTGTGTTCAATCCTGAGGACTTGAATGCATTGGAACAGGCACTTCGCCTGAAGGAGCAGAATCCAGGCTCTACTATCACAATGCTCACAATGGGTCTGCCAAAGGCGGCTGAAGTATTGAAAGAAGGTATCTATCGCGGTGCTGATGAGGGCATCCTCATTTCCGACCGTCCACTCGGAGGTGCCGACACACTGGCTACGAGCTACACTCTGGCTCAGGCTATCAAGAAGGTTGGTGAGTTCGACATCATCCTCTGCGGTCGTCAGGCTATCGACGGTGATACTGCACAGGTAGGTCCGCAGGTGGCTGAAAAGCTGGGACTCACTCAGATTACTTATGCTGAGGAGATTCTGGAGTGCACTAAGGATAAGATTGTAGTAAAGCGCCACATCGACGGAGGCGTGGAGACTGTTCAGGGTCCGATGCCAATCCTCGTAACTGTAAACGGAAGTGCTGCTCCTTGCCGCACTCGCAACGTGAAGCGCGTATGGGCAAACAAGAACCGCGAGTTCACTACTTGGGGTGCTGCCGACATCGATGCTGACCCAATGCAGATTGGTAAGACTGGTAGTCCGACGAACGTGAAGGCTGTGAAGAGCATCGTGTTCAAGGCTAAGGAAAACAAGACTCTCACATCGAGCGATGCCGATATCGAGAGCCTCATCGTAGAATTAATGGAATCAAACACTATCGGATAATGAATAATGTATTTGTATATTGTGAACTTGAAGGCAACAAGGTTGCTGACGTAAGTTTGGAGCTCTGCACCAAGGGTCGCAAACTGGCTAATCAGCTTGGTGTGCAGCTGGAGGCTGTCCTCGTGGGCACTGGTCTCGATGGTGTTGAAAAACAAGTAATCCCTTACGGCGTAGATAAGGTACACGTGTTCGACGCTGAAGGTCTGTTCCCTTACACTTCCCTGCCCCACACAAGTGCTGTAGTGAACCTCTTCAAGGAGGAGCAGCCACAGATCTGTCTGATGGGTGCAACAGTAATCGGTCGCGACCTCGGTCCACGCGTTTCTTCTGCTCTCCACTCAGGTTTGACTGCCGACTGTACTCAGCTTGAAATCGGTTCGTTCGACATGAAGGTGAAGGATGCTGAGGGCAACATGGTTGACAAGCACTATGAAGACCAGCTCTACCAGATTCGTCCTGCTTTCGGAGGTAGCATCATCGCTACTATCGTAAACCCAGAACACCGTCCACAGATGGCTACAGTTCGCGATGGCGTGATGAAGAAGGAAATCCTCGATGCCAACTACAAGGGTGAAGTGGTAAAGCACGACGTAGCTAAGTATATCCCAACTACAGACTATGTAGTAAAGGTGCTGGACCGTCATGTAGAGAAGGCAAAGCACAATCTGAAGGGTGCTCCAATCATCGTAGCCGGCGGTTATGGTGTAGGCGGCCCAGAAGGTTTCAACCTGCTGTTCGACCTTGCTAAGGAACTCCATGCAGAGGTAGGTGCAAGCCGTGCTGCTGTCGATGCTGGCTGGCTCGA
>DEJD01000073.1 GCA_002353215.1 Prevotellaceae bacterium UBA2757 | reverse complement strand
TCGTCTTTCCGATACACCTTCCCAAACGACTTTACATCAGTTGTTCAGTGGTTGTTTTGTATCGGTTTTCAAAAAGACTCACAGCATCAGGTAATGTCGCAGAATCTCACTGCGTTCCCTTCTTAGTTCGTATGGTACAAAAAATGCACCCCGAAAACCAAATGAACCGCGAAGTTACGACTTTTAACGAAAAAAANNTACAAAATAAAAATCGATTATTTCATAAAAAATTTGGTAATTGATAAAAAAAAACGTTTTAACTTTTGATATTTTCATTTTTTAATATCTATTTTTGCAAACTAAAACTAATCTGAGACAATGACAAAGACAAATTCCAAGGGATTCGTTGCGACCATCGGCTTCTTTGATGGCGTACATCTCGGCCATCGTTTTCTTATCGACTATGTAATCGAAACTGCGAAAAAGAGCAAGATGCAGTCAATGGTAGTTACATTTTCCCAACACCCCCGCAAGGTGTTGCACACGGATTTCCAGCCTGAACTCCTGACTACCAACGAGGAAAAGATGCGTTTACTCAAGGGTACTGGTATCGATGAAATAACCATGCTCGACTTCACAAAGGAGTTGTCCCAGATGCCTGCAAAAGACTTCATGCAACTTCTCTACGACACCTATGAGGTGCGTGTGTTGGTAGTCGGTTACGACCACCGTTTCGGTTGTGGTCGTGCAGAAGTGTTCGATGACTACCATAATTATGGTGATGAGATGGGCATGCGTGTCATCAAGTGCCCTCACTTCAAACTGCCTAAGGGTAGCAACACAGCCTATAGCATCTCTTCTACAACTATCCGCAAGGCTCTTGCTGCAGGTAAGGTGAAGACAGCAACCGACATTCTCGGCCACCGTTTCATTCTGAGCGGCGAGGTGGTTCATGGATTCCACAACGGCACAGACCTCGGTTATCCTACAGCTAATATAAAGGTAGAAGCTGGCAAACTCGTTCCGATGGAAGGTGTCTATCTGGTAAATATCATCGACGGCAACACCAAGAAGAAAACCTATGGAATGCTCAACATAGGCAGTCGTCCTACCCTCGACAACGGAGGTCAGCAGAGCATCGAAGTACACATCTTCGACTGTAGCACCGACCTTTATGGCAACCGTCTCGAAGTGGAACTTATCGAATTCCTGCGCAAGGAAAAGAAGTTCGACGACATCGACAGCCTGAAGGCACAACTCAAATCAGACGAAGAGGCTTGCCGCCTTATCCTGAAGAGCGAAGAACTGAAAAGATAATGCATAATTCATAATGCATAATTCATAATGCATAATTGGCTGCGCGCAACTCCTAACTCCTAACTCCTAACTCCTAACTCTCATTGCTCGGACTCGTCGTCAGAAATACAGGCTACAGTTACACTGTGAAACCATTAGACTCCGTAACCACTGAAGGCTCCGGAGTCTTCTCTCTTTATGAATGCAAGGTGAAAGGCAACTTTCGCATCAAAGGCATTCGTACCACTAATCCTATTGCCATAGGCGACCGTGTGCAGTTCACTCCGCTGAAAGAAGAGAACGCCGGACTCATTACCGACCTTGAGGAGCGCAAGAACTACATCATCCGAAAGTCTATCAACCTGTCGAAACAGTCTCATATCATCGCAGCCAATGTCGATCAGTGTTTCCTCATCGTCACCATTCAGCAACCCGAGACATCCCTCACCTTCATCGACCGTTTTCTGGCATCAGCTGAAGCCTATCGCATTCCCGTCACACTGGTCATCAACAAAATCGACCTTATCACTCCAGAATGGCAGGAATACCTCAATGGAATCGTCAATCTCTACGAAACCATCGGTTATCCGTGCCGTAAGATTTCATCGGTCACAGGCGAAGGCATCGATGCCTTACGCAGCGAACTGAACGGGAAAATCACCCTTCTCTCCGGCAATAGTGGTGTAGGAAAATCTACACTCATAAACACGCTCTTTCCGCACCTGAACCTGAAAGTAAGCGAAATTTCCGACGCTTACGGAACAGGAAAACACACCACTACCTTCAGCGAGATGTTCCCCATCAGCGACGATGCCTATATCATCGACACTCCAGGCATCAAGGGTTTCGGTACATTCGACATGAACCGCAACGAGATAGGTCATTACTTCAAGGAGATTTTCCGTTATTCCGCCGACTGCCGTTTCAACAACTGCACCCACACCCACGAACCGCACTGTGCGGTGCTCAAAGCTGTTGAAGAACACAACATCAGTCAGTCGCGCTACAACTCATACCTTTCAATGCTCGAAGATGAAAAAGAAGATCGTTATAGGGCTCCTTTCTAGCTTATTCTGCATGTGCAACCAGTTCCTCAGTGCCCAGACCTACGAAGAGTATGTCGAGGCAGGGGTAAAGGCAGCATCCATCAATGCCTATGCCGAAGCAGAAGAATGTTTCCGTCGTGCTTTGCAAAAGTCACCCGACGACTACCGCAACGCACTCCTCTATTCCAACCTGGCAAAGGTACAGGAAGCACAAGGACATAAACTGAAAGCTATCGACAGCTACGACCTAGCTCTCGCCATTGCTCCACTCAACATCCCTATTCTGCAGTCAAGAGCAAATCTCTACTTCGAACTGGGCAACTACAAGAAGGCTCTTATCGATTATGGAAAAATCCTCGATAAGAACCCGCGCAACATAGAAGCTCTGCAGGGTAGCGGTTACATCTACCAGCAACTGAAGGACTACGAGAAAGCACAACGCTGCTACAACCAGCTTCTCGACATAGATCCCGACAACTACACAGCACGATTAGGTATCGCTCTGCTGCAACTCAATATGCAACACAAGACAGAGGCGCTCGCCATGCTTTCTGCACTCATCGAAAAGCATCCCGATAAAGCAGAACTCTATACTATCCGTGCTGAGATTGAGTCGGAAAACAACCAGCCCGAACTTGCCATCATCGACCTGAACAAAGCCGTAGAACTCGACCCTGACAATAAAAACACAATACTCACACGCGCTTATCTATACAAACTGACAGGCAACAAACGTCTCGCCCACCACGATTTCGAACGTGCCATCGAACTGGGTGTTCCTCGCGCCAGTCTGAAAAAAGAACTGAAGGAAACGAAGTGAGGGGTTAATGGTTAGTGGTTAGAGGTTAGAGGTTAGTGAGGGAATGGAGAAAAAATGGACACATTCTTTCGTTTTTACGCCTCTTTTAAAAAACATTAAAAAAAATAAAAACACAAAAGCTAACTATACATTAATAATTTATGAATAGTTTTTTACCTTAGCACCAAATTTCCATGGAATAGCACTTAATGAGCACAATAATAGATTATTACTCACCAAATAGACAGATAAAGAAGGTAAAAGATATAAGGTAGAAAATTAAGGACGTAAAAGTAAGTATTTATGAGAGAGAGAGTACATATCGCCCTGTTCAGTTTATTAATTATACTGGCTGTACTACCCCTTGCCACCTCCTGTAAAAACGAGGCTGTGGCACAGGGAATTAATCCTATTACCTCTGTTGAGGTAGCTCGGCAGGACTCAGTGTCAGGCGACAGTTCGCAACTCATCACACAGATGAAGCAAATTGCTGTACAAGACCTGCAGACAGTCAACAAGCAGTTGCAGCAGCGTCTGCAGTTCACTACAGGTAGTGTAACTATGATTCTGGTCATCGTTGCCATGCTTGTATTCCTTGTGTTCAATGGTCGATGGAATCGTCGTTTGGAAATCAAGAACCGTCAGCTGAAACGCGAACGCAACCTGGTGATTGTGCAGAACAAACAGCTGGAGGTAGAACGCGACCGTGCAGAAGCAGCATCTAAGGCAAAGACAGCCTTCATACAGAGTATGACCCACGAAATACGTACTCCACTCAACGCCATCAGCGGTTTCACACAGATTCTCGCCATTCCCGACATGCAGTTGCCCGACGAAGAACGTCTCGACATCAGCAAGCGCATTCAGGAGAGCACACGCCTGCTGACAAGCATCCTCGACGACCTCATACAGATTTCCGACCTCGACAGCAGCAGTGAACTGCCACCCGCCGTTGAGTCTCATCCTACAGAAATCATCGAAAAGGCACTCGACAATGTGCGTCCTTCTATACTTCCCGACGTAAAACTGGAAAAAGACTGCGATGTTCCCGATGGAATGGTGATTAACACCCACCCTCACATGATTCTTTCGGCACTCGACAATCTGCTTGGCAATGCAGCCAAATTCACCCATATCGGCAGCATCACCCTCTCACTCCATCAGACAGGCAAGAATCTGTGTTTCACTGTCAAGGACACAGGTCCGGGCATTCCAGCCGACAAGAGAGAGTTCATATTCGAGCGCTTCGCAAAACTCGACAGTTTCGTGCAGGGTACAGGTCTCGGACTTTCCGTAGCACGTCTGATTGCGGAACGACTTGGCGGTTCGCTCACCCTCGACAACGACTACACAAATGGCGCCAAATTCGATTTTATCATTCCTATAGCATAAAAGTACAGCACAAACCACAATGAAAGAAAAACTCTTCGCCCTCGTAGGTTTCTCACCCCTTCGCAATAGCGTCAGCACAGAAGTGATGGCTGGTCTCACCACCTTTGCTTCGATGTCCTACATCATGGCATTGCTGCCTGCAATGATTGCTCCTTTGGCAGCCTACGGATTTCCCCATGAAGCAGCATTCACATCTGTCTGTCTTGCCACCATCATAGGCACATTATTAATGGCATTTCTGGCACGTCGTCCGTTCGGACAGGCACCGGGACTCACCCTCAACATATTCTTCATTGAGACCGTCTGCATCTCCATGGGTTATCCCTGGCAATTTGCCGTAACAGCCGTACTCATCGAAGGAATCCTTTTCATCCTGATTTGTTGCGGCAACCTGCGCCACATCCTCTTCGACGCCGTGCCTGCATCACTGAAATTCGCCATTGCCGGCGGAATCGGTTTCTTCGTAGCCATGATAGGTCTGAAAAACAGCGGACTGATGGCTACAGGTACGATATTCAACCATATCGACACCCTGACCAATCCATCATCCCTGCTCTTCATCATCGGTCTTTTCTTCTCCGGATTGGCAATCATCTTCAAGATTCCAGGCGGACTTCTGCTCAGCATCATCGTAGTCAGCATCATCGGCATACCACTTGGTGTAACCAAGATGCCCGACACGATATTCTCCATTCCATCGTCGCCTGCCCCGCTTTTCTGCAAATTCTCATGGGCAGACCTGCTGACTCCCGACCTCTGGGTATGTGTGCTCACCATGCTCTTCTTCGATGTCTTCGACAGTCTCGGAACCATCGTTGGTGCCATGGCTTCATCGGGAAACATCCGTAAGAGCGGTCGTATTCCTCACATGCAGCGCATCATGTTGAGCGACGCCATCGGTACAGTTGTCGGAGCCTGCTTCGGTTGCAGTACCGTCACCACCTATGCAGAGAGTGCCACAGGTGTAGCAGAAGGAGGACGTACAGGACTTGCAGCCCTCGTTACAGCCCTTTGCTTCGTAGCCGGACTGTTCTTCTCCCCACTCTTCCTTGCCATACCAGCCGCTGCCACAGCCCCTATCATGGTCATAGCCGGATTCTATCTCTTCAGTTCTGTCCAGCGCATCAGCGCCGCCAGTCCTGTCGAAGCCATTCCAGCCTTTCTCTGCATCCTCCTCATGCCGATTACAGGCAGCATCACCGATGGAATCGTCTTCGGACTCTCCACCTACATATTCCTATCCTTCGTAGATAACTGGGTACATCGCAAAGACTACGAAGAAGAATATGAAGACTACTAACCACTAACCATTCTTAATTCTTAATTTTTCATTTTTAATTCTTAATTTTTAATTTTTCATTCTCTAACCTCTAACCTCTAACCGCTAACCACTAACCGAACTCTAATATACCTC
>DEJD01000036.1:2992-5276 GCA_002353215.1 Prevotellaceae bacterium UBA2757 | reverse complement strand
TATAGGGAGGTTAGAGTAAAAAACAAAAACTGCCCCCTTGACAATGAAAAAAGAAAAATGAAAAATGAAGAATGGTTAATGGTTAGAGGTTAGAGAAACTACAACATCAGCAAATTGTTGGATTCGTCCAGCATTCTGCTCGTTAAAAACGAGATGGGAGAAGTCGCGCTGCTTTTGGCTTAGGTCAATGCCTTTAAGGCACTCTGATATAGCTTTCTTGAGTTCCTCAATAGATGAAATACCTGTCTTTGCCTGTAAGAACTCCATATTCGGTTTAGTCTTCGACAGAAGAAAGATGACGTCGTAGAAGTCGCGACCTTTCTGACGAGAGAGCATGGCGGTGAACTTCATGGCGCAGAGCACATCTAATGGCGGCATCTGAACGCTGAAAAAGAAACCCATCCTGTTGATGGTGGCAACAACAGGTTGGTAAGCTACGCCCTGATCTTGTGCCTCAATCTTCAGCAGGAGTCTTTCTTCACGATGCCCCGTCAGTCCAAGGTCAAACAGCATCTCTGGAAAATAGAGATTACGACGGAATGCTGTCAGTTTCGGATTAGCCTTGTCGCGGGTTTCCACATCTATATTATTCTGACGCAAGTAGGTCACAACACTATCTGTCATCGCTATAAATTCATCTTCACCCAATTCTTTACAATCGAAGTCAAGATCCTCAGAGAATCGGTCTATTCCCTGAATAAGCCGAAGGTTCGTACCACCGATAAATGACACCTTATTAATATATGGGGTCGTAGCAAGATAGTCGAGTATTAGCAGTTGCAGATATTCTTTCAGCATATAACGGTCGAAACGGCTTTCACGGGCTATTGCGGGTGGGAAGAAACTGCGTATGTATTCAATATCTATCATAGTTCATAAACTTTCATTAAGCGCTTTATTTTCTGATCCAGGGTTTTGCTCTCTATTTTCAAAAGGTAGCTCATCATACGATCTCTGTCCAGTTCGTTCTGCATAAAATCTTCATCCAGGCGTAGCTCTTCCATATCCTGCTCCGTCTTATAATAGGGATTGAGGTAAAGCAAATCCAGCAAAGCCTTTTCAGGTGTTGCAAACAACAGAGCACGACCGTTTTGCATCATCTTCATCTCGTAACCGAAAAAGAGAGGTGTCTTTACATTCTGGTAATGAAAGGTGCCAAAGGCATTCTCGAACTTAGCGGTCTTGAGCGTCGTAACACTCGTCAACTGCACTACCTCCTCAGGTATCATACCGTAGAACGACAGGGCACTATGCAGACTAATATACGACGGTGTATAGATGCGATTTGCCACATATCGTGAAAAGTCGGGCACTTGTCGATACTCAGGAAAAGCATAATACTGATTACGCAACTTAACGAGCAGACCCTTTCGGCACCATCTTGTCATATTGTTGCGGTCGAAACATTTCTCCCACAACAACACCTGATTGATGTTAAAACACCCCATCGGGTACATTCTTTCTCTGAATTTCAAGAAATCCATTATTACTATTCTATTTCTAAAACTCTGCAAATTTAGCGAGTTTTGGAAACAAAACAATATTTTAAAACGATTTCTTTTATTATTTTACACTGGATTATTATTTAAGATACCGTTATTTCACCAGAAATTTCTTTTTGTTCAAAATGTATATGCCTGGCAGATTGGGCAAATTGCCTGGTCAGTCTTGACTCTTGACCCTTGACTCTTGACCCTTGACCCATGACTCTTGACAATTGAAGAATGAAAAATGAAGTTGGTACGATTTTGGCATAAATTGATACATTTTTATTGTTATAGAATATATAGAATGGATAACTTTGCAGAAACTAATAAACATTTGTTTTTTGAAGACTATGAAAAAGCATTTTCTTACCTTACTTCTTTTGGTGCCAGCCCTGATTTCAACGCAGATGCAGGCACAACGCATTCAGCAGCCACTGGGTCGTGGTGTGGTAGCTGTGGATCGTACTTATAATTCATCAACACGTTTTGGCGACCAGGGAAAACTGATTTCATGGCGAAAACTGGCACAAGAACCGGAAGACACCCGATATAATGTATATAGCCGACAGAAAGGCGGAAGTTCGTGGACTCGTATTGCCACGAATCTGTCGAAGACTAATTATGCTCCGACAGCTTTATCAGCAAACACTGAGTATGCTGTAAGTGCTGTAATCAACGGTACTGAGGGCGAGAAGAGTACACCATTCCTCTACACTACCCACCCTTGGCCGAATGTGTGGTTTCAGTTTGATTTCGACAATACTGTCTTGGAACGGAATAACTACCGCACTAAGTTT
>DEJD01000036.1:2612-2881 GCA_002353215.1 Prevotellaceae bacterium UBA2757 | reverse complement strand
AGTCATAAGATTCAAGGATATAAGTTGGACGGCACTCTTCTCTGGACTGTAGATATCGGTCCCAATATCAATATCTGTGGCGGACAGAATGATATGGTCGTTGCCTACGATATAAACTGCGACGGAAAATGCGAAGTGATGATTCGCAGTTCCGACGGCACACGTTTCTGGGACAAGACAAACAACACTTGGGGAAAGTATGCAAACGGCAGCAGTTCACCCGACACAGATGGCGATGGAATCGTGAATTACAGTAATGAATCGACAAA
>DEJD01000036.1:2458-2592 GCA_002353215.1 Prevotellaceae bacterium UBA2757 | reverse complement strand
CTGCCACCTTTCTATATCTCCGTAATCAACGGTGAAACCGGCGAAGAAATCGACTGTAACGAACTGGACTATTCGACTGTGCATGACGGTTCCGACACATGGAGTCGCAACGGCAGGAGCAAGTATATGAGTTT
>DEJD01000036.1:1805-2443 GCA_002353215.1 Prevotellaceae bacterium UBA2757 | reverse complement strand
TTCTCTATCTGTTATCTTGACGGCATACATCCTTCGCTCGTGATGGAATGTCTGGACAGAGATACGGGCAAGACCCACCACAACTATGTCTTCTCATGGGATTATACCTGGACAGACGGAACAGCTTCGAACTGGCATCACAGTGCCACTTGGAGCCGTAACGACAAGCGCCCCTGGCCTGCAGAATTCCACCAGTTGCGCGTAGCAGACGTAGATGGAGACGGTTTTGACGAGATGGTTCAAGGCGGTTACAGTGTGAATCCGTTGAAGGGTACTTTCCACAGTCCGGGTATAGGACATGGTGACCGATGGATTCTAAGCGACATAAATCCTGACCGCCCAGGCATGGAGTGCTTTGCCATCCAGCAAAGTGCGTTGCTCGGTCAGCTTATCTACGACCCTGCCAACGGAGAGAGAATCAAAGAGTGGTATCTGCCAAGTGTGTATGATGTAGGTCGTGGTGCCTGTATGGATATAGACCCGAACCACAAGGGTTATGAGTTGTATAGTTTTACTGACGACTACATATATAATGGTAAGGGAGAACCCACAGGCGAGACTCGCAGTCAGTGGGGAATAAAGACTATGTTTGAGGGTGTGTGGTGGAACGAGGATTTGCTGCGCGAAGAACTCAGTTC
>DEJD01000036.1:1502-1759 GCA_002353215.1 Prevotellaceae bacterium UBA2757 | reverse complement strand
AGCAGACTGATTGAGTTTTCGCAAGAGTCTTTCTGGGGAGCCCATGCAGCAACAGGTACTCGTCCTGCGTTTATGGGAGACATCATAGGCGACTGGCGCGAGGAGGTTATACTTGCTGTGCAGAACGACGGTTCCAGCACAGGACTGGTAGGTTACACTACTGCCATTCCAACCAATTATAGCATTTATTGTCTGCAGCAAGACCCGCATTATCGTCTCGACTGCACAACACGCGGATATTATCAGCATCCGAACAC
>DEJD01000036.1:0-1458 GCA_002353215.1 Prevotellaceae bacterium UBA2757 | reverse complement strand
GCAGACCTTCGTTATAAGTCGGGCAACTGGGCACAGGGAGTATCATCGTTTACCACCTATGACCAGAAGCAAGCACAGGCATTTGCTGACGACAAGAGTGTTATTTTCGATGTAAGCGGAAATAACAGCAACGACATCACTATCAGTTCGGAAGTGCGTCCGTCAGCTACTTACTTCATCAATCCGCTGCAGCACGACTATACTCTCAACGGAAATATTGCAGGAGGAAAGATATTCAAGTCGTTATTAGGCACAACTACTATAAACGGCAACATAACATCGACCGATTCACTTATCATCAGCGAAGGAACACTCGTAGTAAACGGCACTGTTTCTGCCCCACTCGCTCTGAGAGCTAAGGGCACACTGGCGGGAAATGCCACACTCAACGGCACATCTGCTTTTGAAGGGGGACTCAACTATGAAGGTTGTCGTCTGTCGCCAGGAACTCAGGCTGAGCCATTCGGCACTTTCACCTTCAACGGAGACCTGACACTGACAGGCGATGTTTTCGTAGAAATCAATCTGAAAACAACAGATGGTGTAAACAACGATAAAATCAAGGTAAATGGCGACCTCACCCTGAAAAAGACCAACACCCTATCGTTTGTTCTATCGGAAAGTGTGCCTGCAGAAGGTACCTACACACTGATGGAATGTACAGGTACGCTCACTGCTGATCCTGCAAAGATTCTTGTTCGCGGTTTGGTAGGTCTGAACTACGCAATAGAAACAGAGAACGGAAAACTCCAGCTGGTAGTTCGTGGCACTCGTGAACCTGCCGAGGGTGTAACCTGGACAGGAGCTGAAAGCAATGTGTGGGATTACCAGACTGCAAACTTCACGTTGAACGGTGAACCGACAACTTTCGTTGCAGGCGACAAGGTGGTTTTCCCTGACGGAGCAGAACAGAAAAACATCATCATTTCAGACCTTATGGTTACGAATGGTGTGGAATTCACCAATGATAAAGACACATATACATTCAGTGGCGAAGGCGGTTTCAGCGGTGAAGGCGACTTGCTGGTAAGCGGCAAGGGAACGATTAACCTGCAGGCTGCAAAAAGCAACTATACCGGCAAGACTATTATCAACGCAGGAACAGTGACTGTGACCAATCTTGAAAATGGCGGCACTCCATGTTGCCTTGGTGCAGGAACAGTCGTAAGCATAGGCAAAGGTACGCTGACAGTAAACCACACGAATGCTGCAACTAACCGTTCTTTCACTTTGACAGATACTGCTGCAATCAATATTCCTACAGGAACCCTTACACTGCAGTCAGCAGTAAAAGGTAATAACGGCACTTTGCTAAAGAAAGGCAGCGGGCAACTAAACCTGAACTACGGAGGAGCAAACAGTTATAAGGAGACCATTCTGGCAGCAGGTACTATCTCGCAGGGAGCATGGAACGCTACAATCGGCAAGGCTGGTGCTCCAATCCACGTAACAGGCAAC
>DEJD01000005.1:11969-12373 GCA_002353215.1 Prevotellaceae bacterium UBA2757 | reverse complement strand
AATTTGAGCTGACATTAGTTTGTCGGCTCATTTTTTTCTTGTAACTTCGCAAAAAATTTCATTATAATGGATATTTCAGTTATAGTTCCGCTGTATAACGAGGAGGAATCGTTGGCAGAACTGCACGAATGGATAAAGAGAGTGATGGACGAGCATAAGTTCTCGTATGAGGTCATTTTTGTGAATGACGGTTCGACAGACGGTTCTTGGCAGGTTATCGAGAATCTGGCTAAGGAGTTCCCTGAGGTGCACGGAATTAAGTTTCGCAGAAATTACGGTAAGAGTCCGGCGCTGTACTGCGGTTTCGAGGCTGCACAGGGTGATGTGGTAATCACTATGGATGCTGACTTGCAGGATAGTCCTGACGAGATTCCTGAACTGTATCGTATGATTACAGAGGACGG
>DEJD01000005.1:11673-11885 GCA_002353215.1 Prevotellaceae bacterium UBA2757 | reverse complement strand
AAGAATCTGCATGATTTCAATTGCGGACTGAAGGCTTACAAGAATGAGGTAGTGAAGAATATAGAGGTGTATGGCGAGATGCACAGATATATCCCGTATCTGGCTAAGAATGCCGGTTTCACTAAGATTGGCGAGAAACCCGTACACCACCAGAAACGTCAGCACGGAAAGAGTAAGTTCATGGGCTGGAACCGTTTCGTGAACGGTTATCT
>DEJD01000005.1:8126-11553 GCA_002353215.1 Prevotellaceae bacterium UBA2757 | reverse complement strand
TGGGCTCTGCATAATGGTGTGGCAAGGGTGCTCGTGACAGATACTCCTTATTTCTATATCGCTCTGACGATGATGATTATCGGTACGCAGTTGTTCGTAGCCGGTTTCCTCGGTGATATGATTAGCCGCAATTCGCAGGAGAGAAATAAGTATCAGGTTGCAAAACGTGTATGATGATGAGGAAGGGTATCGGAATAGTGATGGTGCTGAGTCTGCTGCTTACGATTGCATGCAGCACTGCTACGTGTCCGATGGATACGAAGGTGACGTGCAATTATGATTTCTTTAATGCAGACGGAGATGCGTCAGTTTTGTTCGATACACTCACGGTAACCATCGCAAAACCGACTACTTTCTATATCTATACGAAGGAAGGAAAGAACGATAGTGTGTCGAGAACGAGGATTACGGCTCTCGTGGATTCAGGTTATACGGAAACGGTGACGAAACTGAAGGTGGATACGACTCTGATTAACAGTCTGGCAAACGGCGGAGAGATGAAAGTGCCGATGAGTTATTACTCTCTTGTAGATACTCTGGTGTTACACTATAAGAAGATTCTGCTGCCTGACACGATGTATGTATTCCATGAGGGTTATACTCATGTGGAGACTCCTGAGTGCGGTGCGTACAGATTTCATAATCTGAAGGAGATAAAGACTACGAACCGATGTATCGACAGGGTGGAGATTATCAACCCAAGGGTGAACTACGAGAAGAATTATAATGTGAAGATTTATTTTAATACGTTACCGGAGTAGGGCACATGAGGAGTTTTCTATTCATATTACTTTTGTGCTGCTGCCAAATGAGTTGGAGTCAGGAGAGGGACAGCATTAAGACTGCCGCTGCCGACTCTCAACCCTCAACTCTCAACTCTCAACTGTCATCTGACTCTTTAAAATCTCAGCTGTCATCTGACTCTATACAGAGCAAGTATTCGAAGTGGGTGCCGCTGTTGGATGAGGAGAAGAAGGAACTGCCGCTGTTCCAGGGTTTCACTGTGTCGTTCGATGTGATTGGTATCGGTATGCTTGCTGTAAGTGACTACGGTACTATCGAGGGCGCTCTGAGACTGAGTCTGAAGAATACATGGCTGCCTATCGTGGAACTGGGTTATGGTATATGCGACAGAAGAGATTATAATACGAAGATTCAGTATAAGGTGAATGCGCCGTTTATCCGGCTGGGCTGCGACTGGAATTTCCTGCGTAATAAGTTTCAGGATAATCGTATGTTCGTAGGTCTGCGATGGGGCTTTTCCACTTATAAATATGATATGTATGGTCCATCGATTACTGACCCGGTTTATGGGGTCAGCCAGCCATTCGATTTCTCTGGTACCAGTTCGACAAGCAACTGGATGGAGATTGTCTTCGGGTGCCAGGTGAAGGTGTACCGCAATTTCCATATGGGATGGAGCATCAGACTGAAGTATCATATATCAAGTTCGAAGAATGATTATTCAAAGGCTTATTACATTCCCGGATATGGTACTACCACCAGCGGTAATACCTGGTCGGGCTCGTATAATCTGATTTTTGACCTCAACTGGGGAAAGGGGAAGAGGATTAAAAAATGAAGAATAAAGAATTAAGAATGAAAAATTAAAAATGAATCTCAACCAAATATGGAATATTCATACGATAAGCATAAGTTGAAATGGTGGCATGCTCCACTGCTTGTGGTTCTGCTTGTCGGTACTTACTTTGCTATGACTGGCGAGGGAGGTAAACAGGCTGTGAACCTGGATAATACGACGAAACCATGGGATGCGAGATATGTGCAGAAGGCTGAGGGTATGGTGTTCGGTACTTTTTACCATATCACGTATCAGTCGGATAAACAACTGGATGATAGCATCAGAATGACTATGGAGAAGGTGGATGAGTCGCTGTCACCATTCAATCCGAAATCGACGATTACTGCCATAAACGAGAATACCGATATGGTAGCTGACGAGATGTTTTGCGATGTGTTCAAACTGGCAAAGGCGGTGTCGGCTACTACCAACGGAGCTTTCGATATAACTGTGGCTCCACTGGTGAATCTGTGGGGATTCGGTTTTAAGAATATGGATAATGTGAATGGGGAAAAAGTGGACAGCCTGATGAAATATGTTGGTATAGATAAGGTTAACCTGCATGAGGATAGGGTAGTGAAACTGATGCCGGAGGTGATGCTCGACTGCAGTGCTATAGCTAAGGGTTATGGTGTGGATGCTGTGGGCAGGATGCTGGAAAGACAGGGTGTGCGCTCGTATATGGTGGAGATAGGTGGCGAGGTAAGACTGCGCGGATGTAATCCTTACGGCAAGAACTGGAGCATAGGAATTACGAAACCGGAGGATGACAGTCTGGACAGTAAGAGTGATATAGAACAAGTAATCAGTGTGACGGATATAGCTCTTGCCACTTCAGGTAATTACCGCAATTTCTACGTAAAGGACGGACAGAAATATGCACATACTATAGATCCAAGAACCGGTTATCCTGTGCAACAGAATATACTGTCGGCTACAGTGTTGGCAAAGGATTGTGCAACAGCTGATGCTTTTGCTACAGCTTTCATGGTTTTGGGACTCGACAGCGCAAAGATGGTGCTGGAGAAGGATACGTCGATGATGGGATTTTTCATCTATGCCACCAAGGACGGAACAGCTGAGTGGGCTTCTCCAAAACTGAAGAAGATGCTGAAAAAATAAATAATATGCCGGAAAAAATTAAGGGACATTCAATCGAATGTCCCTTAATTTTGTATTGAGAGTAATTGTTATTTTACTTTCTGTACAATTGCCTTGAATGCCTCTGGGTTGTTAACTGCGAGGTATGCAAGTGTCTTGCGGTTGATTTCAATACCGTTCTTGTGAAGTGCACCCATGAGCTGTGAGTAAGACATACCCTCGAGACGAGCAGCTGCGTTGATACGCTGAATCCAAAGAGCACGGAACTCGCGCTTCTTCATACGACGGTGTGCGAATGCATAGGTGAGGCCTTTCTCGTAGGCGTTTTTCGCAACGGTCCAAACGTTCTTGCGGGCACCAAACTGACCCTTTACGCGCTTAAGGATTTTCTTACGACGTGCACGTGATGCAACATGATTTACTGATCTTGGCATAATTTTGTTTGTTTTTGAATGTTAGCGAAGTCTTGTTTCAACTTTCTTGATGTGCTAACAAATCGGTTAAACTTTTAGTTAATGTTACTGGTTGTTTTTGAGTTCTCACGAACTGCTGACTTGGTTAACGGAGACACAGGAGGTCGCGAACCTGACGTACGTTTGCGCTAACTACGATAGCACTGTGGTCGAGATTTCTCTTCTGCTTCTTTGTCTTCTTTGTCAGGATGTGACTGTGGAAAGCGTGACGTCTTTTCACCTTACCTGAACCGGTGAAAGCAAAGCGCTTCTTAGCACCGGAATTTGTCTT
>DEJD01000005.1:369-8101 GCA_002353215.1 Prevotellaceae bacterium UBA2757 | reverse complement strand
CCAGGGCGTTACGCACCTTGTTTTCTGTTGGTGTAGGTTTCCCGATTAGTCCTCGAGGTTCAACTTTTCTGCTAATCCTGCAAATGGACTGTTGGGATTGGGACCTTCAGCTTCTTTCTTGGCTTGTGCTTCAGCCTTTGCTTGAGCCTCAGCTGCTTCGTTGTCGCGACGCTGCTGACTCTTCTTTGGCTGACCAGCCTTCTTTGGAGAGAGGGTGAGGAACATCTTTTTACCTTCGAGGTTTGGCATGCTCTCTACTTTTGCTACCTCTTCGAGGTCGTTGGCAAATCGCAGAAGCAGTACTTCGCCTTGCTCCTTGAATACGATAGAGCGACCCTTGAAGAATACATATGCCTTCACTTTGTTGCCGTCAGTAAGGAATTCCCTTGCGTGTTTCAACTTGAATGCATAGTCAGCATCGCCTGTCTGAGGTCCGAACCTGATTTCCTTAACATCGACTTTCACCTGCTTAGCCTTGATCTCCTTAGCTTTCTTCTTCTGCTGATAGAGATACTTAGAGTAGTCTATTAGTCGGCAAACCGGTGGATTTGCAGTGGGTGAAATCTCTACGAGATCAACTTCTTTTTCTTCTGCCAGTTGCAGAGCTTCTCTGAGAGGAAGTACGGTCGATTCTATACCGTCACCTACTATTCTGACTTCGCGAGCGCGAATCTGTTCGTTTACACGAAGTTGCAGTTTGTTTTTGTTGTCACCTTTCATTGTGGCGTGATGCTTGTCCTTTCCGGTTATTAGTTATGTTTTAAGTTTATTTTATTCAAATCGGCGCGAAGGTACGAAAAATTTATGAATTACAAGCAAATAATTAGAAATTTTCGGTCATTGCCTTCACTTCGTCTTGTATCTTCTTAGCAAAGTCTGCAATTGACATGGTCTCTTGCTGCTGAGTGCCCTGCTTACGTACGTTGACAGTTCCATCGTTGGCTTCTTTCTCACCTACGATGAGGAGGTAAGGAATGTGCTTGAGTTCGTTGTCGCGAATCTTGCGGCCAATCTTCTCGTTGCGATCGTCAACGATAGTGCGTACGTCGTTGATGTTCAACTGTTCGCTTACTTTCTGAGCATAGTCGTTGAACTTTTCAGAGATAGGCAGAACGACAACCTGGTCTGGAGTGAGCCAGAGTGGGAATCGGCCTGCTGTGTGCTCGATGAGTACTGCGATGAATCGTTCCATTGATCCGAATGGAGCACGGTGAATCATCACAGGACGGTGTTTCTGGTTATCAGCACCTGTATATTCGAGTTGGAAACGTTCCGGAAGGTTGTAGTCAACCTGGATAGTACCCAACTGCCAACGGCGACCAAGAGCATCCTTAATCATGAAGTCAAGCTTAGGACCGTAGAATGCTGCTTCGCCCAGTTCGGTGCGAGTCTGGAGTCCCTTCTCAGCACATGCTTCGATGATGGCATTCTCTGCCTGTTTCCATACTTCGTCGCTACCGATGTATTTCTCTTTGTCGTTAGGGTCGCGAAGAGATATCTGTGCTTCAAAGTTCTGGAAGTCGAGTGCCTTGAATATTATATTTATAATGTCCATCACACGGAGGAATTCGTCTTTTACCTGGTCTGGACGGCAGAAAATGTGTGCGTCGTCCTGGGTAAATGAGCGTACTCGTGTGAGTCCGTGCAATTCGCCTGACTGTTCGTAACGATATACAGTTCCGAATTCAGCACAACGGAATGGGAGGTCTTTGTAACTGCGTGGCTGCCATGCGTAGATTTCGCAGTGGTGAGGACAGTTCATCGGTTTAAGCAGGTACTCTTCACCTTCTTCAGGAGTGCTGATTGGCTGGAAGGAATCTTTGCCGTAGTGAGCATAGTGACCTGATGTAACGTACAGGTTTTTACCACCGATGTGCGGAGTGATAACTTCCTGGTAGCCATAGCGCTTCTGGATTTTGCGAAGGAAATCCTGTAAGCGGATACGAACAGCTGTTCCCTTTGGAAGCCACATCGGAAGACCCTTGCCGACACGTTCAGAGAACATGAAGAGTTCCATCTCCTTTCCAATCTTGCGGTGGTCGCGTTTCTTTGCTTCCTCAAGAGCTACAAGATATTCGTCGAGCATCTTCTTCTTTGGGAATGAGATGCCGTAGATACGAGTCATCATAGGACGCTTTTCGTCACCACGCCAATATGCAGCAGCAAGACTAAGAAGTTTGAAAGCCTTGATTGGTGCTGTTGACATAAGGTGAGGACCCTTACACAGGTCGATATAGTTGCCCTGAGTATATGTGGTGATGTGACCGTCTTCAAGTTCTGCAATCAGTTCGTTCTTGTATGTCTGACCTTTAGAAGCAAAAAGCTCCATAACGTCTTTCTTTGCAATATCCTTGCGAATGAGTGCTTCGCCTTTCTGCACGAGTTCCTGCATCTTCTTCTCAATAGCTGGGAAGTCGGCATCGGAGAGTTTTACACCCTCTGGTGGCATTACGTCGTAGTAGAAGCCGTTTTCGATAGCAGGACCAATACCGAACTGTGTGCCTGGCCAGAGTTGTTCTATTGCCTCTGCCATAAGGTGGGCAGATGTGTGCCAGAACGCATGTTTGCCTTCTGCATCATCAAATTTGTAGAGGTTTATTGTTGCGTCTTCTGTGATAGGACGGTTGAGTTCGGTAGTAACACCATTAACACCACATGCCACACACTCTTGAGCCAGCCTCTGGCTAATACTCTCTGCAATCTGCAGGCCAGTCACTCCTGATTCATATTCACGGACAGACTGGTCTGGAAATGTAATCTTTATCATATTTTATTATTATTGTTACAATTTGTTTGCAAATTTAGTGCAAAAATTCGATTCAGCGAGTAAAAAGGAATAATCTTTTACTATTTAGAGCGAAAGATTTTTATTCAAACCGAGCGAATAGCAAATTTTATTTGTCTTTATAAAAAAAATAATTATAGTTTTTGAAAAAATATGTAACTTCGCAGCCAAATAGATAAACTATATATCAGACTATGGCTGGAAAATTAAGGCTACAAGTAGTAGATGAGGCATTTAAGCGTCAACCGGTAGAAGTGGCAGTACGTAAGGAACGCCCATCGGAGTATTTTGGTAAGTATGTTTTCAATAAGCAGAAGATGCGTAAGTATCTGCCTTCGAAAGCATATAAAAAAATGTGTGAAGTAATAGATAACGGTGCTCCGTTTGACCGTGCTATTGCCGACGAGGTAGCAGAGGGTATAAAGACTTGGGCTATCGAAAACGGTGTAACTCATTATACTCACTGGTTCCAGCCGCTGACAGAGGGAACTGCAGAGAAACATGACGGTTTTGTGGAACATGACGGCAAGGGTGGAATGGTAGAGGAGTTTGAAGGTAAACTGCTTGTGCAGCAGGAACCTGATGCCAGTTCGTTCCCAAGCGGTGGTATTCGCAGTACGTTCGAAGCACGCGGATATAGTGCGTGGGACCCTACAAGTCCTGTGTTCATCATTGGCGATACACTGATGATTCCTACTATCTTCATCAGCTATACTGGAGAAGCTCTCGATTACAAGGTGCCACTGAAGAAGGCTCTCTATGCTGTTGATAAAGCTGCTACATCGGTTGCTCAGTTGTTCTACCCAGACGTGAAAAAGGTTGTTTGTAACCTGGGATGGGAACAGGAGTATTTCCTTGTTGACGAATCGCTGTTTGCTGCCCGTCCAGACCTGGTGATGACCGGTCGCACGCTCATGGGACACGATTCAGCAAAGAACCAGCAAATGGATGACCATTATTTCGGTTCTATCCCTGCACGTGTGGAGAATTACATGAGAGATATTGAGATTCATGCTCTTGAGTTGGGAATTCCATGTAAAACCCGCCATAATGAGGTGGCTCCAAACCAGTTTGAGCTGGCTCCGATATTTGAGGAAACAAACCTTGCCGTTGACCATAATATGCTGCTCATGGGTATCATGAAACGTGTAGCCCGTAAACATGGTTTTCGCTGTCTTTTGCACGAAAAACCATTCAAGGGTGTGAACGGAAGCGGTAAGCATAACAACTGGAGTCTTGCTACAAATACGGGTGTGCTGCTGCATGCTCCTGGTAAATCTCCTCTTGATAATCTGCGTTTCGTTACTTTTACAGTTGAGACACTAAAAGCTGTACTTGATCATAACGGACTGCTGAAAGCCAGCATCATGAGTGCTTCGAATGCCCACAGACTTGGTGCTAACGAAGCTCCACCTGCTATTATCTCTTCGTTCCTCGGTCGAACAGTAACAGATCTTCTGGAACATGTGGAGAAGGCTGATGAAGATGCTTTCAAGATGAGAGGTAAGAAGTCGTTCAAACTCGATATTCCTGCTATCCCTGAATTGCTTATCGATAATACAGACCGCAACCGTACATCTCCTTTCGCTTTTACAGGAAACAGATTCGAATTCCGTGCAGTAGGTTCGGAGGCAAACTGTGCAAGTGCCATGCTGACTCTGAATACTGCTGTTGCAGAAGCTCTGACTGACTTCCGCGAACGTGTAGATGCTCTGATTGCTAAGGGCGAGTCGAAGGAAAAGGCTATCCTTTCTGTAGTTCGTGAAGATATAAAATATATAAAGCCTATTATTTTCAACGGAAACGGATATGGAGAGGAGTGGAAGAAGGAAGCTGCCAGACGTGGTCTGGATTGCGAGACAAGTGCTCCGATTATCTTCGACCGTTATCTCGATGAGTCTTCAATCCGTATGTTTGAACGTATGAATGTTATGACTCGTCTCGAACTCGAAGCTCGCAATGAGATCAAGTGGGAGACTTATACAAAGAAGATTCAGATTGAAAGCCGTATTTTCGGAGATATGTGTCTGAACCATATCATTCCAGTTGTTACCAAGTATCAGAGTGTACTTATAGATAATGTACACAAGGTGATGGAGATTTTTGCCGACAATCTGGAAAAGGCTAAGAAGATTTCAAAGGAGAATCTTTACCTCATCGAAAGCATTAGCGAGCATGAGTCGTTCATCATAGAAAATGTAGAGAAGATGATAGCTGAACGCAAGGCTGCCAATGCTATCACATCAGAGAGGGAGAAGGCAATTGCTTATCATGATAATGTAGCTCCTCTGCTTGAGGAAATCCGTTATCATGTGGATAAGCTGGAGATGATTGTTGACGACGAGGCCTGGCCTTTGCCTAAGTATCGTGAACTTCTGTTTATCAGATAGAAGGATACTGCATAGTGCTGCAATGAAGCGATCCGTGTTGCTTGATTAGCACTCTGCAATCGATTCCGACAATTTCTCTGTTGGGAAATACATGACGTAGTTGACTGAGTGCAATTGCGTCATTTTCTTTTTGTCCGTAAGTGGGTACCAATACAGCTGTGTTCATGATAAGGAAGTTAGCATAGGTTGCTGGCAGACGGTCTTCTCCATCGTAGATTGCTGAAGGTAAGGGGAGAGGTATGAGTTTATATGTTTTTCCGTCTGAGGTGCGGAATGCTTTCAGTTCTTCCTCCATCGCTTTCAGCTCTGTATAGTGTTCGTCGGATTTGTCGTTACACTGTACATATGCAATAGTTTCTTTGTCGCAGAAACGGGCCACTGTGTCTATGTGTCCGTCGGTATCGTCGCCTGCAAGCCAACTGTGGTTGAGCCATAGAACACGTTTTGCGTTGAAGAACTGTCGTAATTGTGTCTCTATCGTTTTTATGTCGGATATGTTATTCCTGTTTTCTGCTAACAGACAACTCTTAGTTGTAAGCAGGGTGCCTTCTCCGTCACTTTCTATGCTACCACCTTCAAATACGAAATCACGGCAATCGGTATAGACTCCCTTTATAATATCTGTCTGGTATAGTTTGCTGTTAATCTGATTGTCGTAGTTTGCCGCAAACTTAAGTCCCCAACCATTGAACTGAAAATCCATAAGTATGCGCTGCCCTTCATGAATACATGAAAGGAAAGCATGGTCGCGAGCCCATGTGTCGTTTGTCTTACACTCAAACAGACTAATGTTTTTACTATCTATATTATGATTGTCCAACTGAACCTTTACTTCGTCAGGATTCTGTGCTACTATCAACAATTGTTCGCGAATGCTTATTTCACGAGCCATATTACAGTAGCATTCAACTACTTCGTCGTATACGTCTGCCCAGTCTGTATCTCTATGGGGCCAAGTGAGTTGAATAAGTTCTTGTGGGGCAAATTCTGAGGGAAAGTACATGGTTGGTTTAGAGTTGAGAGTTTACAGTTTAATTGTCATTCCTTCATTGGCTGCAATGGTGTTGGGAAATATGGCCTGTGCCTCGTGAAGCAACATTGATTCGTCTTTGTAGCGAGATGAAAAATGTCCGATGAGTAGTTGTTGGGCATTTGCTTCTTTTGCTATCATTGCTGCTTGAGAGGCTGTGCTATGGAAATTCTGACGGGCAAGCAGTTCGTGTTCCTTTGAGAATGTAGCTTCGTGATAGAGTAGGTTTACTCCTTTTATCATTTTTGTCAGTTCTGGAGCATACATGGTGTCGGACATATATGCAAAACTGCGAACTGGATCGGCAGGGGTTGTGAGAAGGTGGTTTGGAATGACTTCTCCGTCAGGTGTTGTCCAATCCATTCCTGCTTTGATGTTGTTTATCTGTGATACAGGAATTCCGAAGGCTTCTATTGCGTCACGTCGGATGTGTGGAAGCAAAGGTTTTTCCTGAAAAAGATATCCTACACATGGTACTCGATGTTTCAGTGGAAGGGTGCTGATAGTAACAGAGCGGTCTTCATATATCACTTCCGACTGACGGTGGTTTACCTCATGCAGTTCAATAGAGTAGGTGGTTCCGGCACAGAAGAAGTCTATCTGTGGTTGGAATATTTCTTTCAGACCGGTTGGTCCCCATATGTGTATGGTTGATGTTCGTCCCAGGAGTGATAGGGTAGAGAGAAGTCCCATCAGACCGAAACAATGATCGCCATGCAGATGTGTAATGAATATGTTATGTATGTTTTGCATCTTCAGTTTGCTACGTCGCAATTGCATCTGAATTCCTTCTGCACAGTCAATCATAAAGAGTTTCTCGCGGATGTTGAGTACCTGCGAGGAACAAAAATGATGCGGAGTGGGTAAAGCCGCTCCGCATCCTAGTATGTATAGTTCGAATTTTTCCAACTATTGAGTGATTGACAAAGTCAATTATTCAGTCATTGAAGCCTTGAGTGCAGCAAGTGCATCGAGGTCGCCAAGAGTAGTAGAAGCAGCTACGTTCTTAATCTGTGGAGCAGCTTCCTTTGCTGGACGAGCAGCCTTCTTAGCAGCAGTCTCTGCCTTCTTTGCAGCCTTAGCCTCAGCACGTGCTACATCTTCGTAGATACGGCTGTGAGAAAGGATGATGCGCTTTGCTTCCTTGTTGAACTCAATTACCTTGAATTCGAGAGTTTCACCAAGCTGAGCCTGGCTTCCGTCTTCCTTAACGAGGTGCTTTGGAGTTGCGAAACCTTCAACACCACCTTCGAGAGCGATTACAGCACCCTTGTCGAGTACTTCAGTAATCTTACCCTGGTGAACAGTATCCTGTGCATAAGTAGTTTCGAATGCATCCCATGGGTTGTCCTCAAGCTGCTTGTGACCAAGTGAGAGACGACGGTTTTCCTTGTCGATGTCAAGAACCTGTACTTCGATAGTCTCGCCAACCTTTGTGAACTCAGATGGGTGTTTAATCTTCTTTGTCCAAGAGAGGTCTGAAATGTGGATAAGACCGTCAACACCTTCTTCTACTTCTACGAATAC
>DEJD01000005.1:0-275 GCA_002353215.1 Prevotellaceae bacterium UBA2757 | reverse complement strand
TGCTTAACGCCAAGTGACATCTTACGCTCTTCGCGGTCGAGAGTAAGGATAACGGCTTCTACTTCGTCGCCAACCTTCATGAAGTCCTGAGCCGAGTGGATATGAGCGCTCCAAGACATTTCTGATACGTGGATAAGACCTTCTACACCTGGTGCAATCTCAATGAATGCTCCGTAGTCAGCCATAACTACAACAGTACCCTTAACCTTGTCGCCTACCTTCAAGTCTGCTGGCAGAGCATCCCATGGATGTGGAGTGAGCTGCTTCAGACCGAG
>DEJD01000048.1:5083-5211 GCA_002353215.1 Prevotellaceae bacterium UBA2757 | reverse complement strand
ACATCCATAGCATCCTTCAAGGGGTGCTCGTCTCCGCGTTTCCACACAGCCTATGCCCCACAGTTTGCTGATGAGACTTTTGCCCAATTCATCGTGAATACTACGGGCAATAAGGCTACCGTAGAACT
>DEJD01000048.1:3700-4968 GCA_002353215.1 Prevotellaceae bacterium UBA2757 | reverse complement strand
TGAAGGGCGACGACCTCAGTGTTTTGGCCCAGGCTGCCGACACCGTTACTGCCGTCATGCGCCGTATGCCTCAGCTGAGTCTGGTGCGCAGCAATATGCTCGAACCCCTCTCTACTGTTCGCATCAAGATAGACGATGAGAAAGCCAGCCGACTGGGTATCACAAACGAAACAGTTGAACTGCAGATGGCATTCCGCTATGGCGAGGGACTCACCGTAAGCACAGCCTGGGAAGGTGATTACGACGTAAATGTGAAGATGAAAACCGACGATGCCGACCATGCTACACCACAGGACGTGATGGACGAACTCATCCCTATAGGTATTTCCGCAGCCATACCTACCGACCTCTCCACATTGCTGAGCTTGCATACAGCAGGTGAGGCACTGCCAAGCGTGCCCCTCCGTCAGTTTGCCGAGATAGTACCTACATGGCAGTACGGTCAGATATGCCACCGAAACGGTATTCGTACCGTGAGCATACTTGCAGAGATAGGTCGCGGACTCAACACCGGTTGGGTTACTCAAGATATAATGGAAGCACTCTCCGACGTGCAACTCCCCGAGGGCGTTCAGATAGAATATGGCGGACAGTATGAGTCCGACAACGAGACAACACCTCAACTTGCCGGAGCACTCGTCATCTCTGTGTTCATCATCTTCTTCGTACTCCTGTGGCACTTCAAGAACATCAGCGAGGCAGTACTCATCATGGTTTGTCTGTCGCTCTGTATAATCGGTACAGCATTGGGCGCATTCATCCAGGGTTGCGACATATCAATAACCAGTGTCCTCGGATTCGTCTCCCTTATGGGTATCCTCGTGCGCAACGGAGTCATACTCTTCGACTATGCAGCCGAAGTGCGCGAACTCGAACACCTCTCACTCAAGGATGCCATCCATGTGGCTGCCGAGCGTCGTATGCGTCCTATCTTCCTCACCTCCGCCGCAGCTTCTATGGGTGTAGTACCTATGATTCTCGGTGGTAGCGGACTTTGGATGCCGATGGGTGCAGTCATCTGCTACGGCACACTCATCACCATGCTCCTCATTCTCACCGTCATGCCTATCGCATATTGGAAAGTTATGGGAAGAAGTGAGAGTAATGGTTAGCGGTTAGTGGTTAGCGGTTAGAGACAAGAGTCGAGAGACAAGAGACTCTAGACTCTAGACTCTAGACCCTAGACTCTAGACCCTAGACCCTAGACTCTAGACAATAAAACTTGAATCCTGAATCTTGAAACTTGAAACTTGAAATGAAACATATAT
>DEJD01000048.1:1016-3689 GCA_002353215.1 Prevotellaceae bacterium UBA2757 | reverse complement strand
TGCAGTTCAGCTACTGCACAGCAAGCATATACTCTCGACCAACTCAAGCAGTTTGCCGTAGAGAACAACTACAGTCTTCATTCTGCCCAAAACGCTATTAAGCGTTCTAAGCAACAGCAGCGTGAAGCTTTCACCAAGTATTTTCCTACTGTATCGGCTACAGGTGCTGCAGTCACTTTCAACAAACATCTGATAGATGTTAATCTCAATATGCCTGCTGCACTGCAGAGCCTCCTGCCTCCAGGTATAAGTTTGCCTTCAAACATCCAACTGATTAAGAGTGGTGTATTGGGTGCTGTAACTGCTATTCAACCAGTCTTCATGGGTGGTAGAATCATAAATGGCAACCGTCTGGCTAAGGTAGGACTGCAAGCCAGCGAAATCCAACTCGAATACCAGGAGGACGAAGTAGAACTGACTACCGAACAACTCTACTGGCAGGCTGTGTCGTTGAAGGAAAAACAGAAAACCCTCCGCAGCGTTCACGATATGCTCGTTCAGTTGGAGAAAGAAGTAGGCGATATGGTTCGTGCCGGAGTTACCAATCGCAACGACCTGTTGCAGGTGCAACTCCGCAAGGGCGAGATAGAAAGTGCACAGATAGAAGTGGATAATCAGTTCTCTACCGTCAGTCAACTCCTGGCTCAACACGTGGGTAAGGCAGGCGAAGCCGTAGATGTAGTTCTGCCTGCAGAACTCAACGCCCAAATCGAGGGTGGGGCAGAGGCTCGCAGTTCGCTCGTAGCACTTCCTCTGTCTATCAAGACTGATCACCAGACAGCCGTTGCTTCCACTTCGCAATATCGTCTTCTGGAAAAGAACGTAGAGAGTCAGCGCCTGCAACATAAGATGAAAGTTGGCGAAAACCTGCCAATGATCGGTGTCGGTGCCAGCTACGGCTATAATAACCTCATAGACAAGGGACGCGGTGCCGGAGCTCTCTTCGCAGGAGTAACCATACCTATCAGCGACTGGTGGGGCGGTTCTCATGCTATCAAACGTCAGAAGTTAGCCTACGAAGATGCTAAAGAACAACTGGAGGACAGTAGCGAAAAACTCATCATCCACATGAACAACGCATGGTCAGCAGTGGAGAGCAGTCACAAGAAACTGCTCATAGCCCACGATGCCATCGCACAGGCCGACGAGAACCTCCGTCTCCATAAAGACTATTATAGCGTGGGTAAAACCAATATGAGCGACCTGCTGAAAGCACAGGAACAGTATCAGTCTGCCCGCGATCGCTATACCGATGCCTACGCCCTCTTCCAAACCAAACAGTTGGAATATCGTAAGGCAACAGGACAGAGGTAGTTGAGAGTAATGCATAATGCATAATGCATAATGCATAATTGGCATTAGACCTTAGACCTTAGACAATTGAAAGGTAGTTAGTGTACAGAAAGCTTTTTATTCTGGTTATAGCGCTGATGGGGTCACTGACCGCAAAGGCTAATGATACGATATCTATTGATACTATATCGATAGATACAATATATATATACGATACACTACCCGACACAACTGTTGTTGACTCGGCAGCTTCTGACTCCGCTCTCCAGGAACTGAGTTTAAGAGAACGCGTGAAACAACGGTTAACCGCCCAGTACTACAAGATTCGGTTCGACACTATATATGTTAAGCGTCCTGTAGGAAAAGTAACTCTGAAATTCCGTGTGAACCAGACCGGTAACACTTTCCACGCCAAAGGAACCATCCGGGATATATACTCCAAAGCCGACCTCTCCACCAGTCATAAGACTACCTTCTCCGTCGCTGCCCTCTATCGCGGCATCGGAGTCGCCATAGCTATCAACCCAGCCAAGTGGGGTGGCATATATAACGACTACGAGTTCAACCTCAACTACTACAGTCGTATGTTCAGTGTCGATTTCAGCTACCAGCGTTCCGAATCCCTCTCAGGCGACATACGCCGTGGCGACAACATGTTACGAATGGAAAAGGACGATGTGGAAATGGATATGGTAAACTTAGCTGCTACCTACACCTTCAACCATCGTAAGTTCTCCTATCAGGCAGCCTTCACCCAGAGCTATGTCCAACGCCGTTCAGCCGGTTCCTGGTTGGCATGCCTGAGTTATCAGGGCGGTAGCATCAAGACTACTGACGCCCTCAAAGCTCGTAATCCGCAATCTCCTGAAGTACGCATCTACCTCGGTCATGTCGGCATCGGTGGCGGTTATGGCTACAACTGGGTACTGGGTCGCAAATGGCTCCTCCACCTCTCTGTCATGCCTACCTTCGTTGTTTTCAACCGCAACAACATGACAGTAAACGGAGAACGCAGAAAAGCCGAACATATGCGGTTCAACATGATATTCAACGAACGCCTTGCCGTCGTCTTCAATATCTCCTCCCGCCTCTTTACGGGTGTCACACTCGTCATGAACAACTCCATCTTCGACGACAGCAACATCATCATCAACCAGAACAAATGGCGTGCCCGTGCCTTCTTCGGCATAAGACTGTGAGACAATGAAAAATTAATTACTCAACTTTCGCAAGTTGAGCAGAAGGGAAGTTATCGCTTCGCTCGAAGTTAAAGAAGTTAGCGAAGTTAAGACGATACTGGTCAAGGGTCTAGAGTCATTAATTGTCAATTATCAATTATCAATTATCAATTATCAATTCGCTAACCTCTAACCACTAACC
>DEJD01000048.1:0-922 GCA_002353215.1 Prevotellaceae bacterium UBA2757 | reverse complement strand
CTGGCGGCATGTGGAGATACTGAAGAAAAGTTGCGCGAACGTGCAGAGGAGTTGTGTGCTTACATTCCCGACCATGAGTTGAAGGAGGAATCGAAACCATATATGACTCCTGATTTCTATGCTGCACTCGACACCATGTTCAACCACCTGCCGGAGTTTGAAGCGATGGATCACGAATGGCTCTACTATTTCGTTACTGGCAATGGCGGTACTATAGCCGACTATGAAGTTAAGAGCGTAGAACTGACGGATAAAACCCATGCCGTAGCAACCATCAGCGTGAGACAGAAATGGGAAGACGGCTCGTTTGACGAGAATACGGATGTAGAGGAACATACACTTTCGATGGAGAAGGTCGATGGCGACTGGCTAATTGCCGACTTCGACGGCCACAAGGAGGACTGTCTGCGACATATCGCACTAAATCGTAAGGAACAAGCCGTCAGGCAAGCCATCAGCGACTATCTCGTGAAGGAGTTTGGCGAACAGTATGCCAAGGACGAGGGCGACATTTGTGTGCCTGCGCTGATGATGGTTCATGAGGAGGAAGAACTCTTTATGGGCGACTTCTGGGTGTATTGGTATCGACAGGCAGGCGACACGTTGAAATGTGTTTCGGGTGGCAATCACGCAGGCACTATGATGTTGAAGAAGGTTGGTAACGACTGGATTGTGACCTCGTTTGAACAGACCGCCGACGGAGCAGGGAACGAAACCAGCAGCCGCAAGATATTCGGTAGCTATTACGACATCTATGAAGCCATTCACTCCAACGACCGCATACGCGAGGAAGTGCGCAAAAGTCAGCTCCGTTATTATATAAAGGAGCATGACCTGAATGCTAAATTCTACCAAGACTACGGTTGGCCAGCAGTAGAAATTCAAGATGAAGAATTTAGAAAAAGTTTGTAATTTTGTAATA
>DEJD01000065.1:2919-5025 GCA_002353215.1 Prevotellaceae bacterium UBA2757 | reverse complement strand
GCCAAGGCGGTAGGTACGGAGTGGTGTATTAAGCAGTGCCGCGAACTGATGGAGCATAATGTGCCTTGCCTGCATTTCTATACGATGAATGCTGCCGCACAAGTGGCGGAGATTATGAATAGCATTAAACAATAATATTATGCCGCCTCGAAATAACGACTAAAAGGCGGCTTCAAGAAAAAATGATGTCATTACGAGATAGTTTGCAAAAGAGAATTCTGTTGCTTGACGGAGGAACCGGGTCGGTGCTGATGTCAGGCAATAACGATGCTTTGTGTATAACCCAACCGGAGGCGGTGAGGAACCTGCATCGCAAGTACCTTGAGGCTGGCGCTGACATCATTACCACAAATACCTTCTGTGCACAAAGGATTTCGCAACGCGAATATCATCTTGACGATAAAATCAGGGAGATAAACCGTGCCGGTGCCCGACTGGCTCGCGAGGAGGCTGACCGCATGACGCAGATGACTCCGGAGCGCCCAAGATATGTGCTGGGAGATGTGGGACCGACAAATAAGATGCTCTCCATGAGCGAGGATGTGAATGTGCCCGAGGCACGTGCCATCACCTTCGACGAAATGGAGGCAAACTACATAGAACAGATTGAGGCGCTGATGGAGGAAAGGGTGGATGGAATCCTTATAGAGACTATCTTCGACACCCTGAATGCCAAGGCTGCCATTTCTGCTTTCCTGCGGACAAAAGAGAAACTCGAAACAGACACAGAACTGCTGCTGAGTATGACTATAAGTGACTCGAGTGGCAGACTGCTCAGCGGACAGACCGTTGAGGCTTTCATCACTTCGGTGATGCATGCCAATCCGTTGTCGGTAGGTCTGAACTGCGGTATGGGTGCCAGCGGAATGATGCCTTACCTGAGACGAATGGCGAAGTTCGCTCCATGCTATGTGTCCTGTCACCCGAATGCAGGACTCCCGAATCAGTTCGGTGAGTATGATGAGACTCCCGAGACGATGCGTCCGCAGATGGAGAAGATGGTTGATGAGGGACTCGTAAACATCATCGGAGGTTGTTGCGGAACTACTCCAGCTCATATCGCTGAGATGAGAAAGATGCTGGATGAGAAGGGCGCAGATCCTAAAGACCCTCCTAAATCCTCCCTGTTTAGGAAGGACTTGAGGTTACTGTCCTCATGGAGTTCTCCCCTTAAACAGGGGGAGTTAGAGGGGGTCTTCTCCCTCTCCGGTCTTGAGCATTTCGAGTTTTCTCCTTCCGATTTTGTGTGTATCGGTGAACGTTGCAATGTGGCCGGTTCGCGGAAGTTCCTCAGACTGATAAACGAGAAGAAGTATGATGAGGCTCTGAGCATAGCCCGCAAACAGGTGGAGGACGGTGCTCAGGCTATCGACATAAATATGGACGACGGACTGCTCGATGCACAGGCGGAGATGCGTACATTCGTGAACCTGCTGATGAGCGACCCTGCCATCAGCCGTGTGCCACTGATGATAGACTCCAGCCGTTTCGAGGTAATCGAGGAAGGTCTGAAATGCTGCCAGGGTAAGTGTATCGTGAACAGCATCAGTCTGAAGATGGGTGAGGAGGATTTCCTACAGCATGCTAAGGTGGTGAAACGCCTTGGAGCTGCCGTCATAGTGATGTGTTTTGACGAAGAAGGACAAGCCACTGACTACGAACGCCGTGTGGCTATCTGCAAACGTGCATACAGACTGCTTACTGAGGAAGTAGGATTCAATCCGAGCGATATTATTTTCGACCCTAATGTGCTTACTATAGCCACTGGTATGGAGGAACATGCTGACTATGCGAAGGACTTCATCCGGGCTACGAAGTGGGTGACGGATAATCTGAAGGGTACCAGAGTGTCGGGCGGACTCTCAAACCTGAGTTTTGCCTTCCGCGGAAATAACTATATCCGTGAGGCTATGCACTCCGTTTTCCTGCATTATGCAACACAAAACGGTATGGGTATGGCTATCATGAATCCTGCCACAAGAATGGATTATGACACTATACCTGCTGAACTCCAGAAGGCAATAGCTGATGTGGTGCTGAACAGTGATGCTGAGGCAAGCGAACGCCTGATAGAACTGGCAGGGAAGTATTCTCAGAGTGCTCAGA
>DEJD01000065.1:2618-2875 GCA_002353215.1 Prevotellaceae bacterium UBA2757 | reverse complement strand
CAGGCTCTTGTCAAGGGTGGGTCGGAGACTCTGAATGCCGACCTGATGGAACTGATAGGCAGAGGCGATAAGGCTATAGATATCATCTCTGGTCCACTGATGGATGGAATGAACGAAGTAGGGGAGTTGTTTGGTGCCGGAAAGATGTTTCTGCCGCAGGTGGTGAAGACTGCCCGCACCATGAAACAGGCGGTTGACATCCTGCGACCATATATGTTGCAGGGTGATGATAATAAGGCTGCAAAGACTGCGAAGAT
>DEJD01000065.1:1728-2561 GCA_002353215.1 Prevotellaceae bacterium UBA2757 | reverse complement strand
CTCGACCTTGGTGTGATGGTGCCAAAGGAAACCATCGTTGAAACCGCCATAAAGGAGAAGGTGGATATGGTTTGTCTGTCAGGACTTATCACTCCGTCGCTCGAAGAAATGGGACATACCGTTCAGGCTCTGAAAGAAGCAGGACTGGATATCCCTGTGATGGTGGGCGGTGCCACTACTTCAGCCCTCCATACTGCCGTGAAGATTGCTCCGCTATACGGAGGTAGTGTGTTCCATGTACGAGATGCCTCAGCTGATGCAGTGGTAGCCATGAAACTGGCAGACCCGCAACAACGCCAATCTGTTATAGACGAGAATTACAGAGAACAGGAGGAACTGAGGAAAGAGAAAGGGCCAAAGACCCTCTCTAACTCTCCCTGTTTAGGGAGAGAACTCCATGCGGACAGTAACCCAAAGTCCTCCCTAAACAGGGAGGATTTAGGAGGGTCTTTAAGGTCTTTCTCTCCTCTTTTCCTCGGACAACGAGTGCTGCAACCTATACCTGTAAGCAGTTTGCTGCCTTTTTTCAATTGGAAGATGTTCTACCTGCCCTGGAATGTGAAGGAGAACTCGGAACAGGCTAAGGAACTGAAGAAGGATGCCGAGACTCTGCTCGACGAACTGAAGGATAATCCTGTGTATGGAATGAGAGCTATCCAGGCTTTCTATCCTGCTCGTAGAGGTGATGACTCCATAATTATAACCAAGAGCGACTGCCCTTGTTGTACCAATCGCCTGTTACATAAACTGCGCACAGTGGAAATTCCTACACCACGACAGCAGTGGGGCGAACACAAAAGTCTGTGTGATTATATTTCAACCGACGGAAACGA
>DEJD01000065.1:1366-1687 GCA_002353215.1 Prevotellaceae bacterium UBA2757 | reverse complement strand
ACTAAGGGAAACAGCGATTATGATTCGTTGCTCATGCAGACAGTGGGCGACAGACTGGTTGAGGCTGCAAGCGAATATCTGCACCAACAGACTGGTTGGGAGGGCATCCGTCCCGCTATAGGTTATTCGTCTTTGCCTGATCAGCGCAGCATATTCATTCTGGCTGAGGCAATCGACTTCAAGAGGATTGGCATCAGTCTGACGGAAAACGGTGCTATGTATCCGCAGGCATCTGTATGCGGTCTGTACATAGGCAATCCTAAGGCTGAGTATTTCCCCGTAAACGAAAAAATTATGAATTAATACGAATTATGCATTATG
>DEJD01000065.1:288-1332 GCA_002353215.1 Prevotellaceae bacterium UBA2757 | reverse complement strand
ATGAAAAAAAGTGTTTTCCTTTCACTTATTTGTTGCGCAATGTCTGTTCAGACATTTGCACAGAGTACGGTGCGTAAGTTCACTTTAACAAACTCCGCTGATGGACAGTCGGAAATAACAGTCTATCTGCCAAGTGCGGTAAGTGCAGCTCAGGCAAATGGTAGAGCTATTGTGGACTGTCCCGGAGGCGGTTACACTCATCTGTCTATGGAAAATGAAGGACATAACTGGGCTGAGTTCTATAATGAACAGGGTATTGCCTATGTAGTTCTGAAATACCGTATGCCATACGGAAACAGAAATGTGCCATTGAGCGATGCCTACAGAGCTATCCGTACTGTGCGCGACAGTTGTAAGGTGTGGAATATCAATCCATATAACGTAGGTATTCAGGGCTTCTCAGCCGGTGGTCACCTGGCTTCTGCCGTTTCTACCCATGCTCCTTTTGATGTCCGCCCTAATTTCTCTATTCTCTTCTATCCCGTAATTACGATGAATACGAGGATTTCTCATACTGCTTCATGTGCAGGATTCTTGGGTGAGAATGGTGTGCAGGACGAAAAACTGGTAAGGGAGTGGAGTAGTGACAAGGCTGTTCGTCGTCACCTCACACCTCCTGCAATTGTTATCCTTGCCAACGACGACCGAGTAGTACCTCCAGCACCTAATGGCGCTGCATACTACAGTTCGATGCGTCAGGCTGGTAATAACTGTTCGTTCTTCGCTTATCCTTCCGGAGGACACGGTTTCGGTTTCAAGGATACTTTCCGTTATCATGAACAGATGAAGGCTGAACTCCGTCAGTGGTTGGCTGACCTCCGCATGCCTAAGGAATCAGACATCAGAGTGGCTTGTGTGGGTAATAGTATCACCGATGGAATGGGTATTGATATGGCAAGTAAGTTCGGTTATCCAGCACAACTTGGTGTGAGACTCGGTGAAGGATATGCTGTGAAGAATTTCGGTGTGAGTGGTCGCACTATGTCGGAACGCGGTGATTTGCCTTACCAAAAAGAACAGGCTTGGAAGGATTGTCTGGCTTGG
>DEJD01000065.1:0-128 GCA_002353215.1 Prevotellaceae bacterium UBA2757 | reverse complement strand
GCTTCTCCTATTCCTGCTTTCAGGGATATATGGACTATTACAGACAGTGTCATTACAAACGGAATCATTCCTCTGCTGGAGAAATATACAGAGAAGAAGAATCTGGAATATCTCGACCTGCATTCTCA
>DEJD01000101.1:6832-11225 GCA_002353215.1 Prevotellaceae bacterium UBA2757 | reverse complement strand
ACGTCGGTATCCCTTTTTTTGTGCCTTTTTTTCAATTTTCAATTCAAAAAGCGTAACTTCGCGGCAATTATAAAATAATTCATCATGGAATTGTTTCTCGATATAGTGTTTTTTATAGTCGGTCTTACCCTGATTGTGAAGGGTGCAGACTGGTTGACAGACGGAGCTGCCAACATAGCTCTCCGTTTTGGAATTCCTACCCTCGTCATAGGTCTTACAATCGTTGCCATAGGCACTTCCGCACCAGAATTCGTAGTCAGTATGCTCGGAGCCATTCATAAGAGTCCGGACATTGCCATCGGAAACGTGGTGGGTAGTAATATCTTCAACATACTGGGTATGATAGGAAGTACTGCGATGATTTCCCCTATCCTGCTGACTCGCAATAATGTGTTGCGCGACCTGCCAATCATGACTTTAGCTGTAGGCATGTTGCTCGTGCTGTTGGCAGACAACCTGTTTGAGGAGGGAGTTACGAATAGTCTTTCGCGTGGTGACGGACTTATCCTCATGGGACTGTTTCTTATGTTCATGTACTATACTGTGTGGCTGGCTACAAGGGAGAAGAAGAAAAAACGTTCGCAATGGGAAATTGAGGAACACGAAGAACTGGAAGAGAAACTGGAGTCACAGACAAAAAAACAGAATGTGTGGTTGTCGGTACTGTTATTCCTGCTGGGACTGGCATGTCTTATAGGTGGTGGAGAACTGATGGTTGACGGTGCTTCGGGCATAGCACATGCACTGGGAGTGAGTGATGCGATCATAGCCCTTACCATCGTAAGTATAGGTACTTCGGCACCAGAGCTCGCCACAAGTATCACGGCAGCCAGAAAGGGAGACAATGCCATGGCAATAGGTAATGTAGTGGGCAGCGTGGTTTTCAATGCCCTGCTCATCCTCGGAGCCTCAGCTCTCGTATTCCCATTGCCGATGAAAGGCATTACATACACCGATATGCTGGTGCAGGTCGGTGCCGCCATAATCTTCTGGATCTTTTGTTTCAAGGGCAAAAAACGATATGTCATCACTCGCACAGAGGGTTTCCTGATGGTTCTGATGCAGGTGGCATATTATGTGTATTTGGTAGTGAATAAGTGATGGAAGATGGAAGATGGAAGATGTATGATGTATGATGTATGATGGAAGAAATGCTTGAAATAAGGAACCTTACCACTGGTTATAAGGTGAAGCAGGGAGAGGTGGCTGTATCGAAGGGTATAAGTGCTGTACTCAAGGCTGATGAACTGACTTGTGTGTTAGGACCTAACGGAGCCGGGAAATCGACTCTGCTGCGTACGCTTTGTGCTTTCCAACCGGCACTGGAAGGTGAGGTGATGCTGATGGGAAGAGATGTAAACAGTTACACGAAGGGAGAGTTGTCGAAGTTGATAAGCGTGGTGCTTACAGACAATTCAGGAATAAAGAATATGACGGCTTGGGATGTGGTGAGCATGGGCAGAAGTCCTTATACAGGTTTCTGGGGCAGATTGTCCGCTGCGGATCAGCAGATTGTGAGCGAGAGTTTCCAATTGGTTGGCATAGAATGGTTGCAGGACAGAAAACTGCAAACCCTCTCCGACGGAGAATGTCAGAAGGTGATGATTGCTAAGGCACTGGCTCAACAGACTCCGATAATCATTCTTGACGAACCCACAGCGTTTCTGGATTACCCAAGTAAGATTCAGATGATGCTTTTACTGCAAAAACTGGCTAAGACCCTGCACAAGACTATTTTCCTGAGTACTCATGACTTGGAACATGCCCTGCAGATTTCCGACCAATTATGGTTGCTCGACAAAGAACACGGACTCACTACCGGGTCGCCAGAGCAACTCAGTCACGATGGTTTGGTAGAAACTTATTTCAACCGTCCTGGCATTCATTTCGACAGGGAAAACTATACTTTCAGAATCGATAAGGCTTTCGAGGCAACAGCCACAGACCTATAAAGGTGAGGAAGCCGTTGAACAGCAACATCTCGTAGCCGAACTTATACGACCACAGTTGCTGACTGAGGAAATCAATCAGAAGACATAGGAGTGGAGACAGAACTGCCACTACGATGACTCCCCTACCCTTGGGCGACCACTTCGTAAGTAAACCGAAAGCGAAGAGTCCGAGCAACGGACCATAGGTATAGCTAACGAGGGTGTAGATGAGATCCATCACACTGCCACCGCCAATAGCGTTGAAAAGAAGGGTGAGCAGCAGGAATACTCCCATCATAAGTATGTGAACGCGTTTGCGAACTTTTTCTTTTAGTTGTATCACTTCGAGTTGCAAACGCTGATCTTTTTCCATCTCCAAAACATCAACACAGAATGATGTGGTAAGGGCAGTCAGGGCACTGTCGGCACTGGAGAAGGCACTTGCCACCACTCCGATGGTGAAGAACAGAAGGGCAGCCTCACCCATCACACCCGAGAAGATTACTCCGGTAAGCAGTTCGTCGCCACTGGCAGGCAGGGCAATACCCAGTTTGCCGTAAAGCATAAGCAGAAGTACTCCGAGCGAGAGGAACAGGAAGTTTACAGGAACGAAGAGTACTCCATAGGAACACATATTCAGTTGGGCTTTACGCAGGCTGCTGCAGGTAAGGTTTTTCTGCATCATATCCTGGTCGAGACCTGTCATCACAATCACCACGAATACTCCACTGAGGAACTGTTTCCAAAAATTCTGACGGGAAATGAAGTCTTCCCATTCGAATATGCGGCTGTGAGGGTCGTTCATCACTGCTGCAAAAGCATCCTCGGGATTCATCTCGAGCATACTGCACACACGAAGCAGGATGAGCATGAGTGCAATCAGAAGCATGAAGGTCTGTACGGCATCGGTCCACACGAGTGAACGGATTCCGCTTCTGCGGGTGTATAGCCAGATAAACAGAAGGGTCAGGGCTGCAGTAGCGGCATAAGGAACACCATATTTATCGGCAATGCAAACCTGAAGGATGCGGATGACGATATAGAACTTCGCAGCACTGCTTACCAGTTTGCTGAGGATGAAAAAGGCGGCACCAGTCTTGTAACCTGCCCTACCGAGACGAACTTCCAGATAAGTATAAATGGAGGTGAGTTTCAGTTTGTAGTATAGCGGCAGGAGAACAAAAGCCACGAAGATATAACCAAAAACAAAACCGATGCACATCTGCAGATAGGTCATATCGGTTGTCATCACCCATCCCGGCACACCGATGAAGGTGAGTCCGCTGATGCTGGCACCAATCATGCCGAATGCCACAAGCCACCAAGGCGACTGACGGTTTCCACGGAAAAAAGCATCGTTATCGTAACTACCAGCAGACAGTCTGGAAACTATTATCAGAAGTGCAAAATAACCAAGAAGAATGAGAAGCATAGTTTTAATTCATAATGCATAATGCATAATGCATAATTGATAATTGAAATTTGGTTTTCGTTTTCGTTTTCGTTTTCGTACGAAGTTTATTCGTCTATTTTTCGGGTGGCGATGATGCAGATGAGACCGCAAACGAGGATGATAAATCCTTCTGTCACAAAGCCGAGGTAGTCGTAGTATTGGATTTTGCCTGATTCGTCGGCAAGGAAGTTCATTTCCGCTACGGCTATCGAGTTGTTTACTATATGTATAATGGATGTGAGCACGACATTGCGCATCCGATAGTAGATGAGTCCGAAGATGAGTCCTACGGCTATGGCAAACGGAATCTGAATAGGGTTGCCGTGAACGACTCCGAAGAGGAGGGCACTCAGAACGATGGCGCTCCACTTATCCACCCCATTCCGAAGCATGTGACCGAGGATAGCCTCACGGAATACGAGTTCCTCGACTACGGGTCCTACCACGGCAATGGCAATGATGCCCCACCAGTTATGAGCCATACCCATAAACTGGTCTGCCATGATGTCGGGCAGGCGCAATAGTTCGCTGAGCAGATCGACTGCGATGATACAGCTGAAGGCAGCCACTACCGATGCCTTCCACCCCATTCGGTTCGGGTGCTCGAACATCTGACGAGTGAACTGAACCATACCGATTTTCCATAAAACAAGAACGGTAAGCAGTCCGGATACCATTACGGCTATCGACAGGGTCGTAGTGCTAACCCCTACCCCAGCAAGAAAAATACCGCTAAATGCCTGCATTCCAGCGAATACAAGCAATGGTACGAGGGTTTTCAGATATACATTCTTCATAAACTCAGTGTTTATGGGTGCGAAGTTACGATTTTTGAATTGAATATTGAAAAGTAAAACACTAATTACCAATAATTATTTTCTGAACATCGAAAAACACAAAAAAAGGCAGGTTACAATCGCCTTACGGGTGTAACCTGCCGATATTATAATAAATTCGGGGAATATTACATGTTCATTCCACCGTCGATCTGGATAACCTGTCCGCTTAC
>DEJD01000101.1:4395-6780 GCA_002353215.1 Prevotellaceae bacterium UBA2757 | reverse complement strand
ACCTGACCGCCGCGGCGAAGTGGAATCTTCTTCATCCAGTCCTGACGGATTTCTTCTGGCAACTGTGCAGTCATAGCAGTCTCGATGAAACCTGGAGCAACTGCATTGGCACGAACTCCCTTAGGACCGAGTTCCTGTGCAATAGATTTAGCAAGACCTATCATACCTGCCTTTGATGCTGAGTAGTTGCACTGACCTGCGTTGCCGTGTACACCTACTACAGAAGACATATTGATGATTGAACCGCCACGCTGACGCAGCATGATTGGAGCTACGGCATGAATGAAGTTGAAGGCAGACTTGAGGTTTACGTTCAAAACTGCGTCCCACTGCTGCTCACTCATACGAAGCATGAGTCCGTCCTTGGTGATACCTGCATTGTTTACCAGAACATCGATAGAACCGAAGTCCTCGTGTATCTTCTTTACTACAGCCTCAGTCTCTGCGAAGTCTGCAGCATTTCCTGCATAAGCACGACAAGTCACTCCGAGTGCTTCGATTTCCTTGCGGGTAGCCTCCAGTCCGGCTGCCATGTCGTCATTGAGTACGAGGTCTGTAAATGCTATGTTTGCACCCTCCTGGGCAAACTTCATGGCTACCGCCTTACCGATGCCACGTGCAGCTCCTGTGATGAGGGCTGTCTTTCCTTGTAAAAGTCCCATAATATTGTGTATGTTAGATATTTGAAAATTATTTCTTCAGTTGTTTCAGAATCATGTTTCTCACGTAGGGGTAGAGTTCTTCTTCGTTCTTTGCAGCAAAACGTCCGTAGATGAACGGCACTTCACAGCCTTTCAGACAGAAGTGGAATATCTCAGCCATGAGTCTTACATTCTTTATCTCGAACGAACCGCGGTCGTTGCCTTCGTTCATTATGCGGCGGATGAGGGCGATCTCGTTTTTGTCAAATTCTTTTCTTACTGCTTCCACCTTCCATACATCGCGGAAGAATTCTGCACGCAGAAATCCATTTCGGTTTACCGCCTCCTTAATCACGTTGAGGTGGTTGAAAACGAGTTGTACGAGTTTTTCCTCTGGAGCAATATTTTTCTGTGCAACTTCCTCCATACTTTCCGACAGACGTTCCAACTCCGTTTGGATTACGGCATAATAGATATCCTCTTTGCTGTTGAAGTATGTGTAGAGAGTGCGGCGTCCCTTCTTCGAAGTTACGGCAATGTCGTTCATCGTCGTGCTTTCAAATCCTTGCTTCGCAAAAAGTTGTCTTGCAATGTCAACAAGTAGTTGCTTTGTTTTTAATACAGCCATACGTCAATAAAAAAATCCCTCTTTTATTAATACGCCGCAAAGTTAGCAATTCTTGCGCATTATCACAAGAATTTCTTGCACAACATTTAAAAAAAGTTTACAACGCTTTGTTTGTCAATAGTGTTTTGTATGCACATTTTTACCCGAAAAGTTCTCGCAGAGCTTCCTCCACTTTGCGGACAGGCTTTATCCTTATCTTGAATTGCTTCGTATCCAGACCTTGCATATTGGCATTTGGAATTATGATAGTGGAGAATCCTAACTTTTCTGCTTCCGCAATACGCTGTAGGATGCGGCTTACGGGACGGATTTCGCCTGAGAGTCCCACTTCGCCCGTCATGCATATATCACGGTCGATGCCTGTATCCACATTGCTACTCAGTACGGCAGCAATAACACTCAGGTCGATAGCTGTGTCGGTAACTCGGATGCCGCCTGCGATATTGAGATAGACGTCTTTCTGCATCAGTTTGAAACCGACTCTTTTCTCCAAAACGGCGAGAAGCATGTTCAGCCGTCGGAGGTCGAATCCTGTGGCAGAGCGCTGCGGATTGCCATATGCTGCACTGCTCACGAGAGCCTGTGTTTCGATGAGCAGCGGGCGCACTCCTTCAATAGCACTGGCGATGGCTACACCCGAGAGTCCTTCACTGTTATCGACGTCGCTCAGCAGGAGTTCCGAAGGGTTGCTCACTGGTCGCAGACCATTCTGTCGCATTTCGTATATACCCAGTTCTGCAGTTGAACCAAAGCGGTTTTTTATTGCCCTCACAATGCGGTACATATAGTGTTGGTCGCCTTCGAACTGCAGCACCGTATCTACCATATGTTCCAGAATCTTCGGACCGGCAATGGTACCTTCCTTCGTGATGTGTCCTATGATGATGATTGGTATGTTCGTTTCCTTTGCATATTTGAGCAGAAGGGCTGCACACTCGCGTATCTGACTGATGCTGCCCGGTGCCGACTCCACATCCTGCGTAGCCATAGTCTGTATGGAGTCTATCACCACGATGTCGGGTTGGCTGTCCTCGATGTGTTTGAATATGTTCTCAATCATCGACTCGCATACCACCAGCACTCCGCTTTCCTCCTGAGTGATGCGGTCAGCCCTCA
>DEJD01000101.1:1368-4324 GCA_002353215.1 Prevotellaceae bacterium UBA2757 | reverse complement strand
TCCTAAGGCTGTCTGCAGAATCAATGTCGATTTTCCTATACCTGGTTCGCCGCCAAGCAACACCAGCGAGCCAGGCACCAGTCCGCCACCCAACACACGGTTCAGTTCGTCGTCGCAGAGGTTGATGCGCGGTTCCTCGGTACTCTCTATTGTGCGCACCTTGACAGGACTCGACTGTGGAGTTCCGCTCGAAAACTGCAATCTCTTGTCATATACCTGTTTGCCGCCTACACGCTGTTCTGCGAAAGTGTTCCACTCGCCGCACGACGGACAGCGTCCAATCCATTTCGGACTGTCATATCCGCATGCTGTGCAAACATATTGTATCTTTTCCTTAGCCATCTTCTTTTTCTTTTCGGCACGAAGGTAGGAAATAAAGTTTAAAGTTTAAAGTTTAAAGTTTAAAGATTTTAAATAAAGGTCGTTTTGTGTCCATTTCATCGTATTATTGTTTTATTGAACCAAAAAATTGTTTTATTGAACCATGAAGTGGCACAAAAAAAATCTGTACTAAGTTTTTTATCTGTAGATTTGCGATGTCATTTTCAACCTTACAACATTTTTATAACTATGGATGAAGAATATGTAATAAACGGAGCGGCATGGGACAAACTCGACCAAGCCCTTTTCACTTCATCACTTATCACAGAAGAAGAACATAAACGTGGCAGGCTCGAAGACGAGCAGCACATGTATCCTATCTCGCGTAAGGAAACCGAACAGATGGAGCAACTGCTCAACGAGGCAGAAGAGCTCGCCGATGATCCTAACGAGGAGAACTATGTAGAACGCCTGAGCATGCTGCGCAATGTGGTCGATTGGTCGAAAAGTCGCCACAAGTCGTGGTCGGCAAAGGTCATCATCGGAGCCCTCATCAGTGCCTGGCTCTTAAATGGCGCTGAAAAAAAGGGGGTGGAAGATATCGAAAGTGCGAAGAAAACAGTGGAGGCAGTGCAGGCATGGGACTCTACCGAAGTGGCTCTGAACGTAGGCAACGTAAGCGCCGAATGGCAAGACAAGCATTCTGATGAACGCCTCAATTCGCCGAAACATTACAAGATGTACGAGCTGAGTGAGATAAAAATGTATCTGGAAGGCCAGAAGGAAGAGGCTGTTCGCATACAGGCAATGGCCGACACCACGAAAGACGCAGAACTGAAGCAGCGCCGGTTGGAGTCGGTCGAGGAACACAAAGTCAAGGCAGCGAAGTATCAGGCAGAATACGATTCTGTATCGAGTTTAAATAGCGCACAGATCAGGGAGATGGCACTGGGCAGGCTGAATCGTAGCCTGAATATCAAGACTGGCACAGCCAAAACGATGCACGGATTCTGGATATTTCTCTGCTTCCTCATCCCGCTCTACATCATCAGCGGCTATCCGCGAGGCTACAACCTCATCCGCAGCTATGTACGCGGCGGCTGTCTTGGCGCATTCCGCAAAGTGGGCTTCGGACTGGCGTCCTTCTTCTTCGGCTTTGGTTTGGCAATGTCGCTCCTTCCCAACGATATAGTGAAATACATATACAGCGACGGGCACACCGAGACTCGCAACGAAGGCAACATATTCAACATACCAATCATGCTCTGCAAACTGGGTATGATGTGTATCGGAGCAATACTCTTCGTCTTTGTATCGACGTTTATAATGATATTCGAAACCATCGGCGGTCTCCGACGCAACATCGACTGGGGCGCAATCTTCCGCATACTCATCCCGAAGAAACCGCAGCCCGAGGCTCAGCACAACGCATAAGGGAGCAACCCGCTTTTTTAACTTACAATATTAATCACACTTAAAACCCCAAAACAACTATGAACAATTGGTTATTCAGATTCCTCACCAGCGGATTTGGTACAGGCATGGCAGCCCCAAAAGCACTCGGATGGTTTATCGCTATCTGTCTTATCGGACTATGGATATTCATCTGGTTTGTAAAACTCATCTACAAACTGATCGTTGGAGAAAAGATTCCAAAGTACAAGGACGGCAACTACGAAGTTGTACTCACATCTGTAGGCGACGACCCGAAAGCACTCAAAAAGCAGCTAAAAGAGTTTAATGGTTATAGTGGTTCGCTTGCAAATAAAGTGATGAAAAACCTACCTTCAGTAGTTGTTACAGGTCTTGACAAACAGTCAGCAGAAGACTTCAAGATCATCCTCGACGAAACAGGAGCTAAAACAGAAATAAGAATCATACAGGCTGATAAAAAATAAAAGGGCAATTCAAAAAGTAAGGGGAAAAGTGGGTGTGTTATATTTGGGCACATCCACATTTTTTTGTAGCTTTGCCGCCATTATGACAGTAGTTTACGAAGACAATCACATCATCATCGTGTCGAAGGAGAGCGGCGAGATAGTCCAGGGCGACAAGACTGGCGACACACCACTCTCGGAGACAGTTAAGCAATATATCAAGGAGGCGTACGCAAAACCGGGAAACGTCTTTCTTGGTGTTGTTCACAGACTGGACCGTCCAGTAAGCGGACTGGTACTCTTTGCCCGCACCAGTAAAGCCCTACCCCGTCTGAACAAGATGTTTGCCGAAGGGGATATTCACAAGACATATTGGGCAATAGTAAGTCAGATGCCACCTCAGCCGGAAGGCACCCTGATCAGCTGGCTCGTAAGAAACGAGAAACAGAATAAGTCGTATGCCTACGACCATGAGGTGAAGAACTCAAAACGCGCCGAACTGGATTATAAGGTCATTGGCAAGAGCGACCGCTATTACCTGTTGGAAGTCAAACTGAAAACCGGACGCCACCACCAGATTCGCTGTCAACTGGCAGAGATGGGCTGTCCCATCAAGGGCGACCTGAAGTATGGTGCCAAGCGCAGCAATCCCGACGGCTCAATATGTCTGCACGCAAGAAAGATTGAGTTTATTCACCCCATAAGCAAAAAAGAAATTGTCGTTGAGGCACCTGTCCCCAACGACAATTTATGGAAAA
>DEJD01000101.1:0-1350 GCA_002353215.1 Prevotellaceae bacterium UBA2757 | reverse complement strand
CATAATGCATAATTGTCAAGGGTCAAGAGTCGAGAGTCTAGAGTCATTAATTGTCAATTGTCAATTATCAATTATCAATTCTCTCACCTCTAACCGCTAACCACTAACCATTAAACGTTATTTCCTCTCAAACGCTTCGATTTTGTCTTTGTTGCTCAGAAGGAAATCGATGTCGTCGTAAGCATTCATAAGACAATATTTCTTGTAAGAGTTGATTTCGAAGTGTTCGCTGTGACCAGTTGCCATATTCGTAACTGTCTGGTTTGGCACATCGACCTTCACCTCTGTATTACTGTCGGCTGCAATGCTTGAGAATAGTTCCTGCTGGAATTCGCGGCTTACCACAACAGGAAGCACGAAGCAGTTGAGCAGGTTGTTGCGATGAATATCTGCAAACGAACTGGAGATAACCACACGAACGCCATAGCCGGCAATTGCCCAGGCTGCATGTTCGCGGCTGGAACCACTACCCCAGTTCTGACCGCCCACGATTATTTCGTGAACACCCTTACGGGGAGCCTCGCAGTACTCAGACTGGTTCATGACAAAATCAGCTACCGGCTTACCCTCTGCGTCGAAACGAAGATCGTGCATGAAGGCATCGCCAAAGAACTTAGGGTCGCGAGTAGTGCTTGCCAAGTAGCGGGCAGGTATAATCAAGTCTGTATTACAGTTGTCAATCTCGATAGGAATGCAAGTTGACTGTATGATGTCAAATTTCTCTTTTGCCATTTTACTCTAAATCTTTAAACTTTAAACCTTAAACTTTAAACTTTAAATCTTCCTCGGGTCAGTAATAACTCCTGTGATAGCAGAAGCTGCAACAACGAGTGGAGAAGCAAGGATAGTGCGAGCACCAGGTCCCTGACGGCCAACGAAGTTACGGTTACTTGTAGAGATGGAAAGTTTTCCTGCCGGCACCTTATCCGGATTCATAGCAAGACAACTTGAGCAAGAAGGCAGACGGAGTTCGAAACCTGCCTCAGCAAGAATCTTGTCGATGCCCTCATCGATAATCTGCTGACGAACGAGCCATGAACCAGGAACGAGCCAAGCAACTACGTTTGCAGCTTTCTTCTTACCCTTTACGACGCTGGCAAAAGCACGGAAGTCCTCGATACGGCCATTGGTACAAGCACCAAGGAACACGTAGTCAACCGGAGTTCCCTCCAACTTCTGACCCGGCTTGAACTGCATATAGTCGAGCATACCAAGGAACTGAGCCTTGTCTGCCTCAGGAATACTTTCAAGCGTAGGAATACATTCGTCGATAGCGATACCGGCACCCGGATTTGTTCCGTAAGTGATACGTGGAGCAATGTCCTCGGCACGGTATGTAACTTCCTTGTC
>DEJD01000092.1:6586-11342 GCA_002353215.1 Prevotellaceae bacterium UBA2757 | reverse complement strand
GGGTCGGAGAAAGGACCACTGGTGTCGTAGATATATACTGGAGCATTCTGCTCTGTGTGAGTCTTGCCGTCAGCATCTTTTGTCACTGTTGGTGTGAGATTTACTTTAGTCATACCCACACGGATTTCAGGGAAGAGTTTACCCTGCATGTAGGCTTTCTCACGTTTTGCGTATGCTTTATTGTCTTGTGGCATTTGAGGAAATTTGAAAATTGAAATTTGAGAATTGAAAGTTTATCAGGTCAATAACCTATAACCTTTAATTAAGGAATGCAGTCAAAGGACTTGATGCTTCTGCGCTGTCGCTGATGGCTCCGAGTCCGGCCTCGTATGCTTGGCGTCCTGCGATTACTGCCTGACGGAATGCGTCGGCCATCTGGATTGGATCGCCTGCTACGGCAATGGCTGTATTGACCAGACAACAGTCGGCACCCATCTCCATTGCTTCAGCTGCATGACTTGGTGCTCCAATGCCAGCATCAACCACAACTGGTACGGTTGACTGTTCGATGATAATCTGCAGGAAGTCTTTCATTCGCAGACCCTTGTTGGTGCCGATTGGTGCAGCAAGAGGCATCACAGTGGCTGCTCCTGCTTCTTCAAGATGTTTACATAGGGTTGGATCTGCCTGACAGTATGGCAGAACGACGAACCCCAGTTTTACGAGTTGCTCGGTTGCCTTCAGTGTCTCGACAGAGTCGGGAAGAAGGTAACGGGGGTCTGGGTGGATTTCGAGTTTTAGCCAATTTGTACCAAAGGCTTCGCGAGCCATTTGAGCTGCAAATACCGCTTCTTCTGCATTTCGAACACCTGATGTGTTGGGTAGCAATTGAATGTTACGATACTGAGTGATGTGGGTGAGAAGATCGTCCTGCTTGTCGTCAAGTTCGATACGTTTCATTGCCACTGTAACCATCTCTGTACCAGAAGCCTCGATGGCTTTTGCCATGAGCTGGTTGTTGCTGAATTTTCCTGTACCCAGGAAAAGGCGCGAGTTGAATTCGCGACCTGCAATTACTAGTTTTTTCATTGTCCTGTTATGTTGATTATTCGTTTCATTTCTTCAATTGGGTTGGCGGCATTGAGCACTGCTCCACTGAGGGCTATACCTGAGACTCCTGTCTGCATGATGCTCTCAATATCGTCTGCTGTGATGCCTCCTATAGCGACGATGGGTATATTGATGCCGTTTGCCTTCATCTGATTTATTATGTCACTGTAGCCCTCAAGTCCGAGGATAGGGGAAAGCTTCTTTTTTGTGGTAGTAAAACGGAAAGGGCCACACCCTACATAATTAGCACCGGATGCAAATAAAGCTCTTACGTCGAAGTAGGTGTTAGCTGTTCCACCTATGATGGCAGACTTGCCCAATATCTCACGAGCCAATACGATAGACATGTCTGTTTTACCCAGATGCACTCCGTCGGCATGTAGTTCTCGGACAAGTTCTACGCGATCGTCGATGATAAAGGTGGCACCTGCATCGCGACACATCTCCTGCGCACGAATGGCTATGGGACGTACTTCTTCGTCAGTGGCATTCTTTATGCGAAGCTGAATCCAACGACAACCTCCTTCAAGTGCCATACGGATAGAATCGAGGTAGTCGTATTTTTCTGTGTAATGTGAAATAAACTGAAGCATCTCTTATGTGTTTTGCATGAATAAGTAGGAAGACTATCCTCCGCATGCAGCCTTAATGATTATTACATGAGTCCCTTCCTGGAGGGAATAGTTATTCCACTGGTCGCGTGGAATCATCCGATTTTCTACGGCTACTGCCACTCCTTTTTCCGGGAGGGTGAGTTCGTTTGCCAATTGCTGCAGTGTCTCTGCTGTAGTGGTGGTCGGCTTGTTGTTGATGGTGATTTGCATAAAAAACTCGAATAACTGTATATTGTTACTCAAGGTGTATATTCTGTCGTGAAGCGAAAGGCTTAGTCAGCTCCCTACGGCGGAATTACCCGCACAGGTTCAATGGGTATAATCTCAGCTTCTGCCATGGGCTTCAGCACCCCGAGTACTTTTATGGGTGCGAAGTTACGAGTAAAAGAACTAAAAAACAAATATTTTTGATTTTTTAGAATATGTATCGTAGGAGTAGTTGGACTTCGGAACGGAAGGATGAGTTTATCTGTTGGTCTCCGGAACCAGTAGTGTCGTGGTCGAGATATTTTGTCAGGCTGTAACGGCCTGAGAGGGTGAGTCCGTGTACAGGAGTTACATTTGCCACAAGGATACCTCGGATAGCCTGATAGTAGTATGATTTGATGCCAAAGGAATAGAGCAGTGAAGGTTCGTAATTATATACTCGTGCGTTATAAGTATCAGTATCTACATAACTGAGTGAGAAGTTAAAGCGCAGAAGATCCTTTACGACTGTCCAACGGGCATTTTCACTGATAGAAAAACCTATTTCGGGGGAGTTCCTGGCAAAAGTGATGCATATTCCGTTGGCTGTGGTTACCAAGGTCAGTTTAGGGTTAATCTTTACGGTATGTTGCATTTTCACAGTATGACGGGTGTTGAAATCCTGAGAAATGCTTTTGTCTTCGTTTGTGTAGTCTTTCTGTTTGGTTTTGATATGATAACGCAGGAGGAACTGGTGTTTCTGACCTGGTGCCCAAGTGACTTGTGCCATATAATCGATGCCGTATGACGGAGCAGACGAGGCATCGCTCTTCAGCCAAGGAAACCGCATCAGATCGAGGTATGTGTAGATGTCGATTGAAGGGGTTAGAGAGGATGCCCATGAAGCATATATGCCCTGTTCGTTTTGTGGTTTTGCATTTTCGCTGAAGGCATGTCCTTGTATGGCTGTATACTTAGCGCCATAACTGCGTACTAATAACTGTATGTTGTTGCGTATGTTGGGACGGAACTGAAGTCCGTTGAGTGTTGCAAAACCGCTTTGGCTGGTGCTGGAATTACTGAAGGCTGTCTCTCCAATGAATTTTAATTTCCCGAAATTGTAAGAGTAGGCTACACTGTAATTCTGAAATTCTTTTCCGCTTGGGTTGTATCTCCTATACAATGATGCTGGAGTATCGTAAACAGGAGTAAGAGGAAGAGAATAGTGGGTGTACATAGAAGTGAAAGAGAAGTGAAACTTGTTCAGTTCCCAGTGTAAGTTTCCACCTATGTTTGTTTCCTCCAGATTGTGGCGTTTGCTATATTCTAGTGCTGTGCGGTGGAGCCCGTCGGTTTTTATAGATGTGATACCTGTAGAGTCTGCATTGTAGTTGCCATCCAACTTGTTGAATGCTCCAAATACAGATGCTGTGAATTTTTTATATCTATATCTGAATGCACCGCCACTGAGATAGTTTGACTCAACAAATGAAGAGTGGGGAGAAAACCCCTTGTCGATTGTGGAGAGCACGTTTGCCTGCATGTTTTTGCCGTAGCTGATGCCTGTGTTTACAGCCAGACCGAGACCGAAGTTGGCACGAAAATTTCCAACTATAAATTCACGTATTTCACTGTTTTTACCTGTCTTCAAATCCTTCAGCATCGCATAACCGGCAATGTAGTCGTAACCTCGTTCTCCTTCATCTTTCTCTGCCTGTATGCTGGCATAGAAATGGTTCATACTGCGGAAGGTGTAACGAATTTTGTTCTTCATCCGATTTCCTCGGAATTTTCCATTGCGTTGACCTTCTGTTAGGTACAAGGGAAAATCGCTTCGGACGAAGACTTCGTTCTTGCTGCGTTTAAAAACATTCTTGAAGGTGATAGACTGATCTTGCTGCACTTCTCCTGCAAAACAGAACAATTGAATTATTTCCCTGTCCTCACGATTCAGCGATTCGATATACATGAGTTCGCCGGTAGATTGAAAAGGAAAATTCTTGCTGCGGTATTTGATGATGTCCTGAGCTTGTTCTTCGGTGAGAGTCGGAATCTGCAAGAGCTGTTCCATAGTGGCCGTATTCAGATCCATTGGATGAAGACGCAACTCGTTCAGTTGTTCATATATAAGTTCTGTTTGTGACCCATTCTCCTCATTATTGAATATATAATCCTCAACAAACGTGTTCCAGTTTAGTTGGGCAAAACAAACCACCTGCGTTGTGAGAAACGCAAAAAATACAACAAGAAACTTATATAAGGGGCGTGTTTCCAACTTCTATATCAGCTCTAATCTCTCAACTCTAACCTCTAACCTCTCAACTATTCAAATGTGTCCATCCTTGTGCTTTAAGTGGAAACTCGTTGCCGTCGCGTGTGATAAGTACACTACCGAGGTTGGACTGTGTGATATATCCGATTTCCTTAACGCCTTCCATGGCTTCGATTTTCTCATGGTCAGCAGCTGGGACAGTGAAGAGAAGTTCGTAGTCTTCTCCGCCATTGAGAGCTGCTGTGGTTAGGTTCATATTCATCTCCTCACTCATCACAGCTGTCTGGTAGTCGATAGGGATACGTTCTTCGTAGATGCGACAACCAACCCCTGACTGCTTACAGATATGGAGTATTTCAGATGAGAGTCCGTCGCTGATGTCAATCATCGAAGTTGGCTGAATACCTTGAGAACGCAACTGCTCGATGATGTCGCGACGTGCTGACGGACGCATCTGTCGTTCTATGAGATACTCTTTTCCTGCAAAATCCGGTTGGCTTACTTCCGACATCTGTTGCTGCAGTTGTTTCTTGGCTGCTTCATCGGTAGTGGCTGCCAACTTCTTCTGAATTTCTTCTATTTGTTTATAATATACTTGTTTCTCCCGTTCCAGAAGTTGGAAACCCATATAGGC
>DEJD01000092.1:1565-6509 GCA_002353215.1 Prevotellaceae bacterium UBA2757 | reverse complement strand
CCGTGTTCTACTGTACCTATAGCAGTTATGCTGATGGCAAGTCCGGTCATACTGCTTGTGGTATCTCCGCCAACGATATCTACCTGATGCTCTTTGCAAGCAATACGAAGACCTTCGTAAAAGTCTTCCATGTCTTCAACCTGAAAACGTTTGCTGATTGCAAGACTTACAGTAATTTGTTTGGGTGTACCACCCATTGCGTATATATCGCTAAGGTTTACGATAGCACTCTTATATCCCAAATGTTTCATGGGAATATAGGTGAGGTCGAAATGTATGCCCTCCATCAAAAGGTCTGTGGTGACAAGGATGTCGGTCTCGTCGTCGCCTCGCAGGATAGCACAGTCGTCACCTACTCCGCAGAGTGTTTCGGTGTTTTGCAGTTTTATGTCTTTTGTCAGTTGGTCGATAAGACCGAACTCACCGATTTCTGAAATATTCATGTATGGAATATGATTTTATCTTAAATCTGTTTGAGAACTTCTTTTATCAGGGCTGTCATACGAGGTTGTGCGGCAGTAGCTGCTTCCTGTACTTCTTCATGACTTACTTCTTTTACGTTTTCGTAACCCCCGAGGTCTGTGATGATGCTAAAACCAAGAACTCTGATACCACAGTGAACGGCTACGATTACTTCCGGCACTGTACTCATGCCCACAGCGTCGGCTCCCCAACTGTGAAACATGCGGTATTCGGCAGGAGTTTCATATGTAGGTCCTGCTGTTCCTACATATACTCCGTGCTGGATGTCGATATCAAGACGTTTTGCTGCATTGTCAACCAAACGGATAAATTCGCGGTCGTATGCTTCATGCATAGAAGGGAAACGGGGACCAGTAGGGAAATTCTTTCCTCTCAACGGATTCTCAGGGAATGAATTGATATGGTCGGTGATTACCATGATGTCGCCTACAGAAAAGGCTGGATTCATACCTCCTGCAGCATTGCTGACGATAAGATTCTTTATGCCTAACTCATACATGACACGAACAGGGAAGGTTACTTCCTTCATGCTATAGCCTTCATAATAGTGGAAGCGACCATCCATGGCGATGATATCCACACCTGCCAGAGAACCGATGATGAGTTTCCCGGCATGTCCTTCAACTGTTGATATAGGCATGTTGGGAATGTCCGAATATGGTATTTCGCATGTTTTGTCGATAAAACTGGATAGATTACCAAGTCCGGAACCGAGTATGATTGCTGTCTTTGGTTTTGCCTGCAACTTCTTACTGATGAAGGTGGCTGTTTCTTGGATTTTGTCGTACATGGTCGAGTATGATTTTATTGAATTTCTCTTCTTCTTTTGCAATGAATTCCACTTCGATAGGGATTACGGTGTGAGGCAGAGACTTTAGTCGTGTAGAGTCTTTTTCTGTAGTAATGATATGTCTTCCGGCTGCACGTTTCTTGATTGCCTCTATGTCGGCATCAGAAAAGACATGGTGGTCGGGGAATGCCATCAGTTCCAGTCCGGGGTAGAATCTACGGAGGTCTTCTTCCATTTGATGTGGTGAAGCGATGCCTGTGACGAGCAGTGGGGCTTCCTTGAATTGTGGCATTAGTATAGGGTAGGACATAGTTGTGAAGAAAATCTTCTGATGATAACGAAGCGATAATTCACGTTCTATGCCGTTTCGTTCTACAGGAGTGATGTCAGCAGGACATTTTGTGACGATGATTATGTCGGCACGTTCCTTACCCATTGCCGATTCACGCAGTCGTCCTGCTGGCAATAGATAGTCTCGAGTGATAAGACGGTTGTAGTCAACCAGCAGAATATTTATGTCTGGTAAAACATACCGATGCTGGAATGAGTCATCCATGAGAATCACATCGACAGGTGGTGTTATGTCGTTGGCAAGGAGTCGGCTGATTCCGTTTCTGCGGTTTGCATCCACTGCTACATGGATATCCGGAAACTTCGTCTTCATCTGCAGTGGTTCGTCACCAATTTCCTCCATCGTGCTCAGTTTATTGGCAAGGATAAATCCCTTCGATTTACGTTTGTATCCTCGTGAAAGCACTGCCACCTGATAGTCTTTTTTCAGTAGTTTTATCAAGTATTCGGTATGAGGAGTCTTGCCTGTTCCTCCCACAGTGATGTTGCCAATGCCTATGACGGGTATGTTGTGCGATTTCTGTTTCAACACACCTGTGTCGAATAGCAGATTTCTTATCGCTACTATAAACCCATATATCCATGCCAGTGGCAACAGTAGGGGGTAAGTCTTTATCTGTGAGTCACTCAAGACAGTTAATTATTTTATGGTTAACTGATTAATACAGGTTCCCGTTTAGAAATTGAAGGTAATGCTATAAGGCAGACTTGCCTGAATGCCGGACTTCTTGCTTATGCTTTGCACCTGACGGAACATATCGTAGTATTCGCCCAGTGATGCCTTCAGTTTTACGTCAGCATACGAACTTCCCTTGTCTTCCTTCAACAGGTCGTCGATGAAAGATCCCTTTGCAGGATATTCCTTGATACTGTATTCGTCGATGTCTGCACGTTTCTTGGCTACTTTGATAGCATCGTTGAGTGTGCCCAACTGGTCAACAAGACCTATCTGGAGAGCGTGTTTGCCAGTCCATATTCTGCCTTCAGCAATTTTCTTTATGTCGTCAACAGACTTTCCGCGGCTGAATGCACAACGGGATGTAAACAGTTCGTATCCGTTGTTTACATATTCCTGAACAATGGCAGACTCCTCTGCTGTAAATGCTCTCGACATGGTTTGTCCTAGGTCTGAGTGAGCATTGGTTTTTACTGTTGAAACATGGATTCCCAGTTTCTTATTCATCAGTTCTGCTGCCTGGGGGAAGAGTCCGAAGATGCCGATAGAGCCAGTGATAGTTGTTGGCTCTGCAACAATCCAGTCTGCCGCACAACTGATGTAATAACCGCCACTGGCGGCATAGTCGCCCATGCTGACGATGACAGGTTTCTGGGTTTTCAACTGACGTATTGCATACCAAATCTGTTCTGAGGCATAAGCACTTCCGCCTCCTGAGTTTACACGGATAACGACTGCCTTTACATTATCGTCGTCAGTCAGTTCCTTTAAGTCCTTGACAGTGTTCTTACCGATGATTTCGTGTTCGTTGTTGTAACCAGGAATGCTATGTGAACTCTCCTGAACGATGTCGCCATATGCGTAGTAAACTGCAATTACGTTGCCTGACGTACCCTTTGGCTTTGACGAAGAAATCGATGCAAGGTCGCTTACTGAAATTGTCTTGTAGTCACTTGGTTCGTCTATATCCTTTGATATGTTGCAGATAATCTGTGGCACTTGATCGCTGTATGCCAGTTTATCTGCCAACTTCTCTGTCTTGTAGTTCACCGGTTGAGTGAAAGCCATGAAGTTGTCAGCCAACTGATTCAGTTTCTCTACACTGATTTTACGGCTCGCACTCACTTCATCAGCCATCTCGTTCCATAGTTCGCTGGAAACGAGTGTGAGCTGTTCGCGGTTTGCCTCGCTCATCTCGTTCAACAGATATGGTTCTACAGCACTTTTATATGTGCCCACTTTGAATACCTGCATGCCTACACCTATCTTGTCGAGCAAATCCTTATAGTAGGTTGTCTGAAGAGAAACTCCATGCCAGTCTATCATTCCCTGCGGATTCACTATCAACGAATCGCTCACACTACATAGGTAGTATGCGCCCTGGGTGTACATGTCACCATAGGAAACTATGAATTTCTTGGATTTCTTGAAATCAATCAAAGCCTTGCGGATTTCTTGAAGAGTAGCAGGAGCAGCACCTATGAGGGTTCCTGCCTCTATGTAGATTCCTTTGATGTTGTCGTCCTCTTTCGCGTGACTGATAGCCTTCAGTATGTCCTCCAGACTCTGATTTTCAGCTATGCTGCCCGCCAAAAGTGTTGCTAAAGGATTGTCTTCTGTGCGTTCGTCGATGGAACCGGTAAGGTTGATAACAAGAACAGAATTTTTATCCACAGTAGTCTTGGAGGATTGCATTCCTGCAAAACCGATGATTGTACTAACGGTTGTAAACAAGAATATTATGCTCACTATAATCATGCCGACAATAGTGGCAAGAACATATTTTAAGAATGATTTCATTTGTCAATTTTCAATTTTCAATTTGTCAATTTGTCAATTTGTCAATTTCTCTAACCTCTAACCTCTANNTAAACTGTAAACGGTAAACTCAACCAATTTACTTCACATATTTCGTGTATTCGCAAGCAGCGAGGAGCCAAGCTCCTGTGCCGAAAGGTGCCTGCGACTTTGAATCTACGGTTTTTGTCGGATCGGGTTTTTCACCAATTGGTTGTACATATCCGATGCTGCCATCAGCTTGCATAGCTGTGTTGTAGAGATAATTCCAAGCCTTGTCTATGCAATTCTTGTAATCTTTAGCAGGGAGTATTCCATTGTTCACACCCCACAGCATGCCATAAGTGAAGAAGGCTGTTCCGCTGGTTTCATAACCAGGTGCATCGTCTTCGCAGAGCATGGAACGACTCCAGTAACCGCCTTCCTGCTGACAAGCCTTCACGCCTTCAGCCAGTTTCTTGAAACGGTCAACATAGAAAGCTCTGTATTTGCAGTCCTTTGGCATATCCTGCAGAACCTTTGCCAGTCCTGCCAATACCCATCCTGCTCCGCGAGCCCAGAAACTCTTACCCTCGTTGCAGGCAGTCTTTACTTTTGGATAAACATATTTGCCGTCGCGATAATACAGTTTGGCATCTGTGTCGAATAGCAGACTGTCTGTCCAGCGGTAGCACTCATATTGTTTGTCGAGCAACTTCTGGTCGTGAGTGACAGTGTATAATTTTGAGAAAACAGGCATTCCCATATACAGTGCATCAGCCCACCACCAATAGTCGCGGTCGGGTGTTGATGCCTGATAGCACATTACCTCCAATGCTCTTTGCAGGCGTTCTGCTCTGTGTTCCAA
>DEJD01000092.1:0-1494 GCA_002353215.1 Prevotellaceae bacterium UBA2757 | reverse complement strand
CTCCATTTACGTTTGTCTGTCTGAGTGGCACCCTTCCAGTGGTTGTATTCAGCCCATTTGATGGCATAATCCAGATACTTCTGTTCGCCTGTCAGTTCATATACGGCCTGATTACCTGTGAAGTAAGCAGCATTATCCCAAAAGCCGCGACACTGGGCTGAGTTATGTTCTTGCCAATAGTTATTTACCTTCTTGATGGAATTGATTACATCTTGTTTTCCCTGTGCAAACGCGCTTGAGAACGCGGCTGTAAGGAGAAATAAAGATAGAAGTTTTGTTTTCATGGATTTATGATTTTTGAGTATTGCTGCAAATATACGGATTTATTCCGATTCTTTCTGCTTCTTTTATCAAGAGATTTTTAGCAGGTTCATATTCGTTAGGGATTTCTCCGTCTAAAATGGCGTCTTTGATACGTGTTTTCAGCATTCCCACCTCCTTGCTCGGTTTCAGATTGAACATCTCCATGATTTCCTCACCACTGATAGGCGGTTGGAAATTGCGTATGCGGTCTTTCTCCTCTATGTCGATAAGTTTCTGTCTCACCAGTTCGAAGTTTTGCAGAAACCGTTGTTTCTTCTCTTTGTTCTTCGATGTAATGTCTGCTGTGCAGAGAGTCATCAGGTCGTCTATGTCGTCACCGGCTTCGAAGAGCAGTCGTCGTACAGCACTGTCGGTGACTTCTTCGTCTGCTATTACGATAGGGCGCATATGTAGTCCTACGAGTTTCTGCACATACTTCATCTTCTCGTTCATCGGCAGTTTCATCTTGCGGAAAATGTTTGGAATCATTCGTTCTCCGATGTCATTATGATTGTGGAAAGTCCATCCGAGAATATTGTCCCAGCGTTTCGACTTCGGTTTTCCTATATCGTGAAGAATGGCTGCCCATCTGAGCCACAGAGTCTTTTCTTCTTCCGGGTCTGTGCTTCGTGCCACATTGTCGAGCACTTCGAGGGTGTGGTAGAAATTATCCTTGTGTGCTTTGCCGTTTCTTGTCTCCACTCCCTGCAGCTGAGCCATTTCAGGGAAGATGAGAGACAGAAGTCCGCTGCGTTCCAAATCGATGAACCCCTTCGATGGGATGGGTGAGAGAATGATTTTGTTTAGTTCGTCGCTGATACGTTCAAAGCTGATTATTTTTATCCTTTCCTTATTGCGTTCTATAGCATTGAAAGTCTCGTCTTCTATTTGGAAATTCAGTTGTGTGGCAAACCTGATGCAGCGCATCATTCTAAGTGGGTCGTCACTGAAGGTGATGTCCGGGTCGAGTGGGGTGGCGATAATTCTGTCCTCCAGGTCGAGTTGTCCGTCAAATGGATCGATGAGTGTACCGAACCGGTCGCGGTTCAGTTGCAGAGCCATAGCATTTATAGTGAAGTCGCGTCTGTCCTGATCTTCAGTCAGAGTGCCGTCTTCGGTAATGGGCTTGCGTGAGTTGTGGTCATAACTCTCGCGTCGTGCTCCTACAAATTCTATTTCTATGTCCTTATG
>DEJD01000059.1:4151-7862 GCA_002353215.1 Prevotellaceae bacterium UBA2757 | reverse complement strand
GTCCAGTGTCCCTCGATAGGGTAGATGAGGAGAGAAATAACGGCACTATATACTAAATACATTGAGAACTTTGTGCGCTCTGCCATCGCGCCGCTGACGATGGTTGCGCTGGTGGCACAGAAGACGGTTTCGAAAATCAGGAAACCCTCAACCGGCAGGTCGCTTTTGTAGAATGAGAGGTCGCCCCAGTTAGGCAATCCGATGAATCCGCCTAAGGTGTCGGCACCAAACATAAATCCGAATCCGAAGAAGAAAAACAACAGAGAACCGAACATGAAATCGACGAAATTCTTCATCAGAATGTTCGCTGTGTTCTTGCTTCGGGTGAATCCTGCCTCACAGAGTGCAAAACCCGGTTGCATCCAGAATACGAGCATGGCTGCCAGCAGCATCCATACGGTGTCGAGTGATAATCCTATAGTGTCCATAATCTTTTTACTTTAATTGGGTGTGATACTATTTATTTCTTGTCTCTAAGTACTGTGTCTCCATTCTCACCTGTACGGATAGACCATGTGTCTATCATTTCGCTTACGAAGATGCGACCGTCACCCACCTCACCTGTGTGTGCCACACGAAGTATTACCTTTACTGTGGGTTCTACCAGCTGGTCGCGACATACGATTGTCAGTGCTACACGTTCGATGACATCTGTGCTATACTGTACACCGCGATATATGCGTTCTTCGCGACTCTGACCGATGCCGTGGACGTTATGATACTCAAACCAGTCGATGTCGGAATTGAGAAGAGCTTCTTTTACATCCTCAAATTTGGTCTTTCTGATAATTGCTTCAATCCTTTTCATAGCTTTTTACTTTTGGAAATGAATACTATTGATGGTTTAAACCGGTGCAAAGTTAAGCAGAATGTAAGGTAAACGACAAATATTCTTACTATTTAATAGCAAAATAATTTTTACTGCTGACAAAATGTAAAATTATTCAATGCGAAAAATTGTTTGCGCTTACACTTGTGTCGTTAAATAGTGTATTTTATTATCAAAATGATACATGAATAAAAATTATTGTAAATTATTGTTAGAAATACTTGTTTTATACTATCTAAATGTAATATCTTTGCATCGTTTTTCAAACAAATAGACACAAATCGCTATATATTATATAAATAATGATAGTATGAAAGAGAAGAAACTAATAACAACGCAAGACGGACTTTACCAAAGCAGCTATGAGCATGATGCCTGTGGTGTGGGTATGATAGTAAACATCCACGGTAGCAAGAATCATGAGTTAGTTGACAATGCTTTGAAAGTTTTGGAAAACATGCGCCATCGTGGTGCTGAGATAGGCAAAGACGGTGATGGCGCAGGAATTATGATTCAGATTCCGCACGAATTTATTCTTCTTCAGGGTATTCCCGTTCCGGAGAAAGGCAGATACGGAACCGGACTGGTGTTTATGCCGAAGGAGAAATCAGCACAGCAGGAGATGCTCGATGTGATCAGGGAAGAGACAGAACGTGAAGGTCTGCAACTGATGCATGTTCGTGATGTGCCTGTAAACTCCGACTGTCTGGGTACTGCCGCTGGAGGTACAGAACCTGATATCAAACAGATATTCATCACAGGGGTAAGTGACGAGAAGGTCGATACATTCTCGCGTACATTATATATTATAAGGAAGAAAGTGGAACGCCGCATTGCCCATCCCGACTTTTATATCTGTTCGTTGAGTAATACAAGTATCATCTACAAAGGAATGCTTTCATCGATGCAGGTGAGGGAATACTTCCCCGACCTGTCGAGTCCGTACCTGACGAGCGGACTGGCCATCGTGCATTCACGATTCAGTACTAATACATTTCCTACATGGTCGCTGGCTCAGCCGTTCCGTCTTCTTGCCCATAATGGTGAAATAAACACCATACGAGGCAACCGCGGATGGATGCAGGCACGTGAGAGTGTGCTCTCAAGTGATGCTCTGGGTGATGTAAGTCTGCTCTCGCCAATCGTACAACCCGGAATGAGTGACTCTGCCAGTCTGGACAATGTGCTTGAATTTCTGCTTATGTCAGGTTTGTCGCTTCCGCAGGCGATGAGTGTGCTCATTCCGGAATCGTGGAATGACCGCAACCCTATATCTGAAGATCTGAAAGCCTTCTATGAATACCACTCTATTCTGATGGAACCATGGGACGGACCTGCAGCTCTGCTGTTCAGCGACGGACGCTATGCAGGAGGTATGCTCGACCGTAACGGCTTGCGCCCGGCACGATATACCATCACTCGTGGTGGTACGATGATTGTGTCCAGCGAAGTGGGTGTGATGGACATCGCCCCTGCTGAGGTGGTTGAGAAGGGAAGACTGCAACCGGGTAAGATTCTTCTTGTAGATACTCAGGAAGGTAAGATATATTATGATGGTGAGATAAAGAAACAACTCGCCAGTGAACATCCATATAAAGAATGGCTGGCTACGAGTCGTATTCAGTTGGAAACCCTCAAGAGCGGCCGTCATCCCGAGAACTCCGTCAGCGACCTGCTGGTTAAGGAAATGCTCTTCGGATATGGAGAAGAAGATGTTGACGGAACCATCGTGCCTATGGCTGTGAACGGTCAGGAACCTACCGCTTCGATGGGTAATGACACCCCGTTGGCAGTGTTGAGCGAACGTCCGCAGGTGTTCTTCAATTATTTCCGTCAGCAGTTTGCACAGGTTACCAACCCTGCTATCGACTCTATACGCGAGGAACTCGTGATGAGTCTTACGGAGTACATAGGACGTGTGGGTACAGGTATTCTCAGTCCTGATGCATCGAACTGCAAGATGGTGCGCCTGCCACATCCTATATTGACTAATACCGGACTCGACATACTTTGTAATATCCGTTATAAGGGATTCAATACTATTAAATTGCCTATCCTTTTCAGCGGAGACCTGAAAGCAGCCCTCGATAAACTCTGCAAAGATGCGGAGCGTTCGGTTGATGAGGGCTACAACTACATAATTCTGTCCGATCGCGATGTGGATGCAGACCATATTGCCATTCCGTCGCTTCTGGCTGTGAGTGCCGTTCACCACTATCTTATCAGTGTCGGAAAACGGGTGCAGACAGCTCTTATCGTAGAATCTGGTGAAATCCGTGAAACGATGCACGCAGCCCTCCTGCTTGGTTATGGAGCTTCAGCCTTGTGTCCGTATATGACCTATGCCATCCTTGACGACCTTGTTCGTCGTGGTAAGATTCAGGAAGACTATGCCACAGCTGAGAGTAATTATATAAAAGCCGTGAAGAAGGGTCTGCTGAAGATTATGGCGAAGATGGGTATTTCTACAATCCGCAGTTATCGCGGTGCAAAGATATTCGAAAGTATCGGACTGAGCGAGGATTTGCTTCGCAGTTACTTCGGAACGGAGGTAAGTTCTATTGGCGGTATAGGACTCGACAAAATAGCTGCCGATGCCCGTGCCATGCACAGTAAGGCATTTGGCGAAGAAGCAAAGAAACAGCACTTCCTGCCTAATCAGGGACAGTTCCATTGGCGTCGTGACGGAATCCGTCATGCATGGAATCCAGAGACCATTGCATCTCTGCAACTGGCATGCCGCACAGGACGTTATGAGAAATACAAGGAATTCAGTCAACTTGCGAGTGGTGCTGACACACCTATATTCATCCGCGACTTCTTCAATATAAAGAAAAATCCTATCTCGATAGATGAAGTAGAACCGGTAGAACAGATTGTTC
>DEJD01000059.1:620-4093 GCA_002353215.1 Prevotellaceae bacterium UBA2757 | reverse complement strand
GAAGCTATTTGTCTTGCGATGAACAAACTGGGAGCCCGTTCGAATACTGGAGAGGGTGGTGAGGACTCTGCCCGTTTCCATTCCGAACAGGATGGTATCAGTCTCAGTTCTAAGACAAAACAGGTGGCAAGCGGTCGTTTCGGAGTCACTGCCGAATACCTTGTTAATGCAGAAGAAATACAGATTAAGGTGGCTCAGGGAGCAAAACCCGGTGAGGGCGGACAACTGCCCGGATTCAAGGTTGACGAGGTGATTGCAAAGACTCGTCATAGCATTCCGGGTATTTCGCTCATATCTCCTCCACCTCATCATGACATATACAGTATTGAGGACTTGGCACAGCTCATCTTCGACCTGAAGAATGTGAATCCAAAGGCTTCGGTATCAGTAAAACTCGTAGCTGAGAGCGGTGTGGGCACTATTGCAGCCGGTGTGGCTAAGGCAAAGGCAGACCTCATTGTTATCAGCGGTGCCGAGGGAGGTACAGGTGCTTCACCGGCTTCGTCAATGCGTTTTGCCGGCATATCTCCGGAAATCGGTTTGGCAGAGACACAGCAAACCCTCGTGCGCAACGGTCTTCGTAGCGGAGTACGCTTACAGGTTGACGGTCAGTTGAAGACAGGTCGCGACGTAGTACTTATGGCTCTGCTTGGTGCCGAGGAATTCGGATTCGGTACTTCTGCGCTGATAGTACTGGGATGTGTGATGATGCGTAAGTGTAATATGAATACCTGTCCGATGGGAGTGGCTACTCAGAACGGCGAACTGCGTCGTCATTTCATGGGTCGTTACGAACATCTGGTAAATTATTTCACGTTCGTCGCTCGGGAAGTACGTGAACTCCTGGCGGAAATGGGTTTCAGAAGCCTGAATGAAATTGTTGGCAGAACAGATTTAATTAAAGCCCTTACGTCACCACTCAGTTTCGATCGTCTGTTGAAGAAGGAAGACGGTACTCTTCATTTCACTGGCGACATACATTGTCCGTCTGTGCCACTTGGAATGCAGTCTGCAGTACTCGATGCTCAAATGATAACCGATGCAAAGTCAACCATTGACGGAGGACAGCCGGTGAGTCTTGAATATGCTGTTAAGAATACAAACCGTGCCGTAGGTACGATGCTCTCTGGAGAGATTGCAAAGCGTTATGGTGGCGACGGACTGCCCGACGGTTCTGTTAACATAAGTCTTCGCGGTTCTGCGGGACAGTCGTTCGGAGCATTCCTCGTTCATGGTGTCACGATGCGTCTGGAGGGCGAAACCAACGACTACTTTGCCAAAGGACTCAGTGGCGGTCGTATAGCCATCCTGCCTCCGGCTGATGCAGCCTTTGTTGCTGCAGATAATATAATAGCCGGTAATACAGGATTGTATGGAGCTACTTCTGGCGAATTATATGTAAACGGTAAAGTAGGAGAACGATTCGGAGTGCGCAACTCCGGTGCAATAGCTGTTGTGGAAGGTGCAGGCGACCACTGCTGCGAATACATGACAGGAGGCCGTATGGTAGTGCTTGGTGCTACGGGCCGGAACTTCGCAGCCGGTATGTCAGGTGGTGTAGCATATGTATTGGACAAAGACCATACATTCGACTACTTCTGCAATATGGATATGGTAGAGATCAGTCTTGTGGAGGACAATGCCAGTCGCAAGGAACTCCACGACCTCATCACCCGTCATTATGAATACACAGGTTCGGTTCTCGCCCGCACCATCCTCGACAACTGGAACCAGTATATCGATGATTTTATTCAAGTAGTTCCAATAGAATATAAACGTGTTTTGCAAGAAGAACAGATGAAGAAGCTGAAGGAAAAGATAGACGGAGTGCAACACGAATATTAATTCTCAATTGTCAATTATCAATTATCAATTATCATCATGGGAAATCCAAAAGCATTTTTAAATATACACCGTCAAGAGGCGGGCTACCGTCCTGTTCATGATCGTATTCATGATTTCGGAGAGGTAGAACAGACGCTCAATACCAGCGAGCGTAAACTGCAGGCAAGCAGATGTATGGACTGTGGAGTGCCCTTCTGTCACTGGGCATGTCCCTTAGGAAACAAACCGCCAGAGTGGAATGATGCACTTTATCGCGGTGAGTGGGAACTGGCATATCATCTGCTTGTAGCTACTAACCCATTCCCTGAATTTACAGGCAGAATTTGTCCTGCACTCTGCGAGAAAGCCTGTGTGCTTAATCTCGTAGAACACGAACCGACTACAAACCGTGAAGATGAGTGTGCTATTACCGAAGCTGCTTTTCGTGAGGGATATGTGAAGGTGAGGGTGCCTGAGCGCAATGGTAAGCGGGTGGCTGTTATCGGAGCAGGACCAGCAGGACTTGCAGCAGCCAACGACCTGAACCAAATGGGATATAAGGTCACAGTGTTTGAGAAATGTGAGGCGGCAGGAGGACTTATGCGTTATGGCATACCAAACTTCAAACTGAACAAGGCTATCATTGACCGCAGGTTGAAAGTGCTCGAAGCAGAAGGTATAGAATTCAAGTATGGTGAGGAAATAACTCTCGACTCCCGACTCTCAACTCTCAACTCAGACTTTGACGCAGTAGTAATCTCTACGGGAACACCGGTTGCTCGCGATTTAAATGTGCCTGGCAGAGAACTGAAGGGTGTACACCTGGCTCTTGAACTTCTCTCTCAACAGAATCGCGTGTTGGCGGGTATGGAGTTCGACGACGAGGAACGCGTAACGGCAAAAGGTAAGGATGTGCTTGTGATTGGTGGTGGTGATACAGGTAGCGACTGCATAGGTACGGCTCATCGTCAAGGTTGCAAGAGTGTTACTCAGATAGAGATTATGCCACGACCAGTGGAAGGACCATGTGACCCGCAGAATCCTTGGCCAAACTATCCCCGTACTCTTAAAACCACTTCAAGTCATGAGGAAGGATGTACACGCCGATGGAACATCAATACCTTGGAGTTTCTTGGCGAAAACGGAAAACTGACTGGTGTGCGTGTGCAGGAAATAGAGTGGCAGCCAAATCCGGCTGGCGGACGTCCGCTGATGGTTCCCAAGGGAGAACCGGAAGTGATAAAGGCAGAACTCGTACTCCTGGCTATGGGATTCCTGAAACCGGAACATCCGCAGTATGCCGACAACGTATTTGTCTGTGGCGATTCAGCCAACGGAGCTTCTCTCGTAGTTCGTGCCATTGCCAGCGGCAGACAGACAGCCAGGAAGGTAGATGAGTTTCTTAAGTGAAAAGTTTAAAATTATGCATTATGCATTATGAATTCTGAATTGAAAATACGTTTCACGAAGATGCACGGTTGCGGTAACGACTACATCTATGTAGATGCTACAAAATACCCTGTTCCCGACCCTGTAGAGGCTGCCCGTCTATGGAGCGACCGTCATAAGGGTATAGGCAGCGACGGACTTGTGCTCATCAGTCGTTCGCAGACAGCAGATGCCGATTTCCAGATGCGTATATTCAATGC
>DEJD01000059.1:0-499 GCA_002353215.1 Prevotellaceae bacterium UBA2757 | reverse complement strand
GGGATTAAAGTGCTTCAACTGCATGTTGATGCCGACGGCACTGTTCAGAGTGTTACTGTTGATATGCTGGAACCTGTGTTTGAGAATGCTGCTCAGTTCCAGCCTTCCGACAGTCTTCCCTCAGGCACCTTCGTTTCTATGGGCAATCCGCATTATGTCATCTTTACCGACGATGTAGATAAGGTGGAGAAAGAGGGTAGTCAGTTGGAGTGCCACCCGGCTTTCCCCGAACGGTGCAATATCGAATTTGCCCAGATGCTTCCTGACGGAACCATCCGTGTAAGAGTGTGGGAACGGGGTAGTGGAATCACAATGGCATGTGGCACCGGAGCCTGTGCAACAGCCGTAGCCGCAGCTCTTACGGGTAGGTCTTCACGTGCGTCCCGGATAATTATGGACGGCGGCTCACTCTCAATCGAATGGCGTCAGAATGATAATCATGTGTATATGACAGGTCCTGCCACCTTCGTCTTCGACGGAGAAATACCTATAGACAATG
>DEJD01000111.1:6726-7192 GCA_002353215.1 Prevotellaceae bacterium UBA2757 | reverse complement strand
GGCAAAGGCAAATGTCGTTGCTACCATCGTGGATGGCGAAGAGGTGTATAAGGGTTAGCGGTTAGCGGTTAGCGGTAAGAGGCCCTCGACTCTAGGCCCTAGACCCTTGACTCTAGACAATTGATAATTGAATTCCTAAAAAATATTATTGAAAAATAGGTGATTTGTAAAAAAACATTTATCTTTGCTCGCTAAATTGAAAAAAACAAGTTGTATTTTAAGATTAATTAATGTATAAAGTATTTATGAAAAGCAAACTAATGTATGCTATCATGGCTGTTGTGGCTATGGCAGCACTAAGCAGTTGCGAAGAAGAGGACTTCAATAAAGCCTACGACGAGAAGACCTCTCTCGATTCTCCTTACCTCTTCTCAGAGGGCTATCAAGACAGTATTTCTTATCCTTACGACCTGACTACTCCAGCGTCTTCATGGTTGGGCATGGTGAAGGATAATACACCTGTATG
>DEJD01000111.1:6371-6589 GCA_002353215.1 Prevotellaceae bacterium UBA2757 | reverse complement strand
AAGAAGAAGAAGATTCTGCGTCTTGCTCATGGTATCAGCGAAATCAACGTAACTTTCGAAGAGTCGCTCGATATGATGCAGGAATACCTGAAGAACCATCCAACAGAATTCTTCATTGCTAAGATACAGTGCGACAACGGTATTGAGAACCAGAGCATTTGGGCTGGTCTGTATGCTGATGTAGTGTCAAAACCAAAGTATGCAAGCCTGTTCGTTCC
>DEJD01000111.1:5113-6260 GCA_002353215.1 Prevotellaceae bacterium UBA2757 | reverse complement strand
GTATATTGCACTTGGACAGACGAAGATGCTGACATCCAGGAGGCTCTCGATCCAACAGCACAGAAGGCTTGTGGCCTGTTTAAAATGAATAATGAGGACGATACATCTACTACACCGGCTACTCCAGCTGTACCAGATGCAAAACTTTGGGTTCAAGACTACTTTAAGACAAACAAGAATGTACGTCTGGAGAACAAGAAGAAGACCGTTATCGACATGATGAACGATGCTCGTACAGAAATTGCTGCAGGCAACAACACTTGGATTATCAACCACTGTTCTGCTTACACAGAAGTATCTCCACGCGGATACCTCACCAATGCATCTATCATCCATCCATTGGTTATCAAGAACCTGCTGGATAATACAGGTACTGTAGGAATCATGCCAATCGACATGGCTTGCCACGATTACATCCACTGTATCATCAATGGCGGTACTCCATACACCAGCGACTATCTGTATGGTTTCCACCCATTGAGCCAGTCGCTCACAAACCTGCTTATCAAGTCTAACAAATCATACTTCAAATAATTTCTTAAGAACATAAAGATATGAAACACAATATTAACAGACTCATAATTCTTTTCGCAATTATGTTTGCGGCTACTGGTGCTAATGCCCAGAAAGTCGATAAGTATCATGCACAGGACGGTTGTTTCAATCACCTTTCTGTGGGCTTGAACGCAGGATTGACAGGCTTCGGTATCGATGCAGCTATGCCTGTTTGCAAGATTGTTACACTCCGTGGTGGTTTCTCCGGATGGGGTGTAGGCAGATATAAATTCAAGGCTATCAATACAGCTGCTGACATGAATCCTTCACAGACAGTTGAAGACGATGCAGTAAAGCAGGCACAGAGAGTAGATAAGGTAGAACTGGCTATCGAACCAAACTTCTGGAACTTCTACGTACTTGCTGAGGTACACCCATTCAAGAACGTGCCATTCTACTTCGCAGCCGGTCTTTTCATGGGTAGCAAGAACTTCCTTCACTTCAGCAACACCAACGAAGGCGGACTTGGTTTCCTCTATGATGCAAATCAGAAAGTGATGGACTACAACCGCATCTTCCACACCAACTACGACCCAATAGGTCTTAAGTTCGGCGACTATGTGTTCACAGCTGACGAGAACGGTAACATCGA
>DEJD01000111.1:3570-4990 GCA_002353215.1 Prevotellaceae bacterium UBA2757 | reverse complement strand
ACTCCAAAGTTAGTGCTGAACAACGGTACAGAAGTAAACACTTCAGGTAAGAACTCTGGTATCGGTAGTGCTATCTCTTGGTTGAAGGCATGGCCGAACCTTCAGATTCGTGTAGCTTATAAAATATTCTAAACCAATTATCTATGATAATAAACGAGAGCGTCCACAGCTACTTGCTGCAGGCGCTCTCCGTTTCCTTACTCCTTAAATAATATACTGTTATGTCAAATCTTGAACCATTGATTAGCGACCTTGCACTCATACTTATCTGTGCAGGTGTGATGACACTCCTTTTCAAAGCACTCAAACAACCTATCGTTCTCGGTTATATCGTAGCGGGATTCCTTGCGTCTCCAAATATGCCATACATGCCAAGCGTCAGCGACGGACACGGCATTCACATCTGGAGTGAGATAGGTGTTATCTTCCTTCTCTTCGCTCTCGGACTCGAATTCTCGTTTAAGAAAATACTTAAGATGGGAGCAGCTCCGATCATTGCTGCCTTCGCCATCATCCTCTGTATGATGTATGTCGGAGCATGTGTAGGCGAACTCTTCGGTTGGAAACAGATGGACTGCATCTACCTGGGTGGTATGCTTGCTATGTCCTCTACTACCATCATCTTCAAAGCCTTCGACGACATGGGATTGCGCAAGGAACGATTTGCCAGCCTCGTGCTCAGCGTGCTCATTCTTGAAGACATCCTTGCCATCGTGCTCATGGTTATGCTCTCTACTCTTGCAGTCAGCAAGGAATTCGAGGGCGGTCAGATGATTCAGTCAATCGTCACACTGGGACTCTATCTCGTACTTTGGTTTACCGTCGGACTCTACTTTATCCCTATGGCGCTGCGCAAGCTGAAACCGCTGATGAACAACGAAACCCTGCTCATCACCGCCCTTGCCCTTTGCTTCGGAATGGTAGTAGCAGCTTCCTATGCCGGATTCTCAGCTGCCTTCGGTGCATTCGTTATGGGTAGCATCCTCGCAGAAACTGTTGAGGCAGAACAGATAGAACACCTCGTAGCTCCAGTGAAAAACCTCTTCGGAGCCATCTTCTTCGTCTCTGTAGGTATGATGGTGGATGTAAACCTCATCATTGAGTACATCGTGCCAATCGTCAGCATCATCTTGGCAGTCATCCTTGGTCAGAGCATTCTCAGCACCTTCGGATTCCTGCTCTCAGGTCAGTCGCTGAAGACCTCCATGCAGTGCTCGTTCTCACTCACTCAGATAGGTGAATTCGCATTCATCCTCGCCACACTCGGCACCTCGCTTCATGTCACCAGCGACTACCTCTACCCGATAGTAGTAGCAGTGTCGGTATTCACTACCTTCACAACTCCATACATGATTCGTCTTGCCGAACCTACCTACAACCTGATTACCAAAATCCTTCCAGCCAAGTGGGTAGAAAAACT
>DEJD01000111.1:0-3485 GCA_002353215.1 Prevotellaceae bacterium UBA2757 | reverse complement strand
ATCCTCTCCCTCATGATTCATGTAGGCAAACCGGTTGTCGAGGCTTTGGTACCTGAAAACTGGTCGCATCCAGTCTTGGCACTCGCAGCCCTCGTCTTCTGTTCTCCGTTCCTCTGGATGCTTATGCGTGGAGGAGTTGACCGTCCTGAAGTGGATAAACTGTGGGAGTCGGGTGCCCGTTGGCGCGTACGACTTACAGCTCATACAGTACTGCGCCTGTGCATCGCAGCAGCCATCGTCAGCTACGTCATCGACTACGCAGTGCCTTGGAGCAGCTGGCTTGGTGTATTCGCCCTTGTAGGCGTACTGATATTCATCTTCTTCTCTCCGCACTTGCAGAAGGACAGTGCCAAGCTGACACAGAACTTCACCGAAAACCTCAGTGCGCGTGAAAGAATGAACGAACAGAAATAAGACTCTGAACAAAGCGGGAATCTCAGTGTGAGGTTTCCGCTTTTTTGTTTTTAAGTAAAAAAAAATTAACTTTTTATTCCGAATTATTGTTTGTTTAGAAAATAAACAATACTTTTGCACTATATTGTTTAAAAAATAAACAAGATGGAGTCTGACAGTTTGAATGAACTTGACATAATTAACCGCACACGAGGTGAGGTGATGACTCGCAAAGATGTCACTGGCGAGAACCTCTTCCTTGCTTGGGGGTACCCTACGGTTGCAGTGCTTATACTTGAATTTTTTGCTCTGCAGCTATGGCATGAGGACTGGTGTGCATGGCTTTGGCTTGGCATACCGCTGATTGGTGCTCCGTTGATGATATACTTTCTGGTAGAAGATTACAATCGTACCCATCATCGCACACATGACCAGAATTACATACTGATGATGTGGATATTCATCGGTTTTGCCTCTTGTCTGGGTGGACTGGCAATGGGTTTTGCAGGAGTCTTCCAGCAGTTTTTCTTTGCCTATATGGGTTTGCTCTGCGGCATGGGCTGTTTTCTTACCGGAGTCATCCTGCACTTCCGACCAAAAACCGTCTGTGGCATCACAGCATCCGTCCTTTCCTTTATCACTCTCTTCTTTCAAGGCGACCTGTGGCATTGGCAATTGCTCTTCACGGCATTTGTTGTCACAATAGCCCTCATTATACCCGGCCATTATTTTAAAAGATACGTAAAATTATATTATGAGTCCGTTTAAATTTCCTGTTATCAATCCATTGTTGCACAACGAATTGCGACTAAAAATCATGGTAGCTCTCGACAGTCTCGATAGTGCTAACTTTATGTACTTGTGTGAGATTACAGGTGCCACTCGTGGCAACCTCAGTGTACAGATAACCACACTCAAGGAGGCTGGTTATCTGGAGGTAAGCAAGATAGGTATTGGCAAACTCTCCTACACATCCTGTCACATCACAAACAAGGGTCGTGAAACCCTGCAGGCTTACGAACAGGGACTGCGTCGTCTCTTCTCCGAGCGTGTTCCGGAGGCAGAAGACTCTAAGAAACTCGGATAACAATCCCAACGTTCCATTCTGACGGATAGATGATAATCTGCCTGTCTCTATATATAAATATGTGTGTTTAAAATTTAAACCCCCTAAAATAATAACGCTTATGAAAACAAACCTACTGAAAATGATGTGTACACTGTTTTCTGTAATGGTGTGCGCTGTTGTGAACGCAACCGTGTATAGCGGCAATTGTGGTGCCAGCAATGACAGTGAACCAACAGATGCTGTTCAATGGTCGTTTGACACAAACACTGGAACGCTGACCTTTACGGGTACAGGTAAGATGTTTGAAGGTAGCTATCCCTGGCAACAGAGTGACTGGACTCAGCAAGATGGCGAAGGTTATTTTACGACCCTTAAGAAGGTCGTCGTAAGAGAAGGCATTACCAATATCCCTGCCAGCTACTTCTACATGGAAAGCGAACTGGAGCAGGTGGTGCTGTTCAGCTCGGTTGAATCTATTGGTACAGATGCCTTTGGCGAGTGCCGGAAACTGACTGCTATCTATAGTTTGGCAACAGTTCCTCTGACGTTGGGTGACGAAGGCATGGAAACGTCTGTGTTCTATGATAACGACGTGACAGATCCTGAAACCCCCAAGCAGGTACCCATCGCTACGTTGGCAGACATTTACGTGCCTGAGGCAGCCATCGCCTCCTACCAGGGTGCTGCCGGATGGAGCAGCTATGCATCGGCAGTCAAGGCTGTCACGATGACTACCGTTAACTATACTGGCAAAAGCAAGCTTCCCCGCTTTGAGGAAGTACAGTACTTCGTGGGTGCAGCTGCTGTGTACCAACACGACTTTGTGAAGCAATTACCAGAAAACCCGACAGGCGAAGGTACGGTGGTCTATGTCGGCAAGGTGACGGAGTTTGGCAACGATTGCCTGCTGTTCCAAAGTGACTTGGTGAGGATTGTCGTTCCTGAGGGTGTAGAGAAGCTGGGCTTCAGGGCATTCTATGCGTGTCAAAGTCTATCTGACATCGACCTACCGCTCACTTTGAAGGAGATAGGTGGAAACGCAGGTTTGGCCTTTGAAGCCTGCTCGAGTTTGGAAAAGGGTCACTTTGTCATCAAAGACCTGAAGTGGTGGTGCTCGATGGTCATCAAGGGCATCTACTCTAATCCTATCTATTATGCCAAGCATATCTACGACACGAATAATCAGGAGATTACCGACTTGGTGATTCCTGAGGATATCACCAGCATTGGCGATTATGCCTTCTGTCGTTGCGAGGGACTGAAGTCGGTCACCTTCCATGACAAGCTGACCTATCTTGGTGCTAATTCATTTTATTCTTGTACAGGCCTGACGAACGTCGAGATTCCTGCAAGCATCAAGACCATCAATGAGGGTGCTTTCATGAGGTGTTCGAACCTCGCAACTGTCACCATCCCTGAGGGTATTGAGACGATTGGCTTCGATGCATTCTCACATTCGGGTCTGAAAACGCTGACATTGCCTTCAACCATCAGAGACATGATGCAGTCGTTCGTCAGTTGCGAGCAACTTGAAACGCTGACGCTGACGGATGGTATCACCGAACTGGACGGCTCGTTCTACTACTGCCACGCACTAAAAGAGGTACGTATCCCTGGCAGCATCAAGAAGCTGAGCTTTCAGGACTTCAATAATTGTAACAGCTTGGAAACAGTTGTCTTCGACGAGGGAGTGGAGGAAATAGCAGGATTCACAGATAATCCCAAACTGAAAAACATCACCATTCCTTCTACTGTCAAGAAAATAGGTAGTCTCAGGAACAACCCGAGTCTGGAGACCATTTTCATACCAGAGGGTGTGGAGTATCTCGCCAAGTTCGACGACTGCACCGCTCTGAAGCAAATCAATATTCCTTCTACCATCACCTACGTGGGTACGTTTAAGAACTGTAATGCGCTGGAGAAGGTGATTGTTGCCGACCTCAAGTCGTGGTGTCATGCTACTCATGGTGATGATGGCTGGTATCCTCCTCAGCAACCATCAGGTACGCTGTATCTCGGCACT
>DEJD01000110.1:7075-9172 GCA_002353215.1 Prevotellaceae bacterium UBA2757 | reverse complement strand
ACGGAATACAAAAAATATCTGTGATTTCCGTGGTTTTTGTGAGACAATGAAAAATTAAAATTGAAAAATGATTTGTGTAGAAGTAAAATGACTATATTTGCAAAGTTCTAACAAATAAATGCGATTGAGTATGAATTTTCTGGAGGAAAAAATTTTACAGGAAGGCAGTATCAAGCCGGGTAATGTACTGAAAATAGACAGTTTTCTGAATCACCAAATCGACATCGACATTATGCGACAAATAGCAAACGAGATTAAACGCCGTTTCCGGGGTAAGGAGGTGAATAAGATTCTGACCATTGAGGCAAGTGGTATCGCTATAGCTACGGTGCTGGCGGAGATGTATGATGTGCCTGTGGTTTTCGCAAAGAAGAGCGAGACTGCCAACAGTACTGACAATAAGTATGTGGCTCAGGCTTATTCGTTCACTCATAAGCAGATGAATCAGGTGTTTGTTTCGAAACCTTATCTGAGGGCTGACGACAAGGTGCTCATCGTAGATGATTTCCTTGCCGACGGACAGGCCATGCATGCTCTCATCGACCTGGTACATCAGGCTGGAGGTGCCGTAGTGGGCATTGCCGTAGCTGTGGAGAAGGGTCAGCAGAACGGAGGTAAGATTCTGCGAAGCGAGGGTTACCACCTGGAGTCGATAGCTATTGTGGAGTCGATGGACTGGGAAACTCAGACTATTCGTTTCAGAGAACAGCCAAAGAAAGTGTGTGAGAATTGTAACCTGAAGTTGAAAAATGAGTAGCAGCAAGGATAATCTGTACACCCTGGACGGAAGGGTGCCACTGTTGGAGGCTGTGCCTTTCGGTCTGCAACATGTGTTGGCGATGTTCGTATCGAACATCACTCCTATCATCATCCTGGCAAATGTAGTGGGCATAGAGGATGGAGTGAGTGCCACTCTGATTCAGAACTGTATGATCATTGCCGGCATAGGAACTCTGATACAGCTCTACCCTATCTGGCGCATCGGTTCGCGCCTGCCCATTGTGATGGGTATCAGTTTTACGTTTCTGTCGCTTTCCATTTATATCGGCAAGACTCACGGAATGGGTTCGCTGATCGGTGCTGTAATCATTGGCGGTATCATTGAAGGATTGCTGGGACTCTGTGCGAAGTACTGGCTGAAGATTATACAACCTATCACGGCTGCAACGGTAGTGACTGCCATCGGTTTTTCGCTGCTCCCTATCGGTGCCAATTCATTTGCCGGCGGTCAGGGTGCTGCCGACTTCGGTTCTCTGGAACACTGGATTGTAGGTACCATCACTCTGTTTGCCTGTCTGGGATTCCAAGTGTTTTCGAAGGGAGTTATGCGTTCTCTGTCGGTACTCATCGGACTGATTGTGGGTTATGTGGCTTCGATAGCGATGGGTATGGTGGATTTTTCGAGACTGCATAATGTAAGTGTTGTCTCGATGCCTAATTTCATGCCGTTTGAACCTGTGTTCGAATGGGGACCAATACTTTCGTTTCTCGCTATCTATCTGGTTTCTGCCACTGAGACCATAGGCGACACAAGTGCGTTGTGTTCCGGGGCTCTGAAACGCCGAATACACAAGGCTGAGATGGGTTCGAGCGTTGCCTGCGACGGTTTTGTAAGCTCTGTGGCTGGTCTGTTCGGATGTACCCCAATCACTTCGTTCAGTCAGAATGTAGGACTTGCAGCTCTGTCGGGTGTGGTAAACCGCTTTGTCATTGCAACCGGTGCTATCATCATGATTTTAGGAGGTGTATTTCCGGCTGTTGGCGTAGCACTGACAACTATTCCTCAGAGTGTGCTTGGCGGTTGCACCATCATGATGTTCGGTTCGATTATGTTTGCCGGTTTCAGCATGATTGCCAAGTGCGGTTTCAGCAACAGGAATATGATTATCGTTTCTATGTCGCTCAGTGTGGGTCTCGGTTTCACCCAGGCAACGGGCATGTTCAATATTTTCCCGCAGATTGTGCAGACTGTGTTTGCAGAAAATTGCGTTGCTGTAGTTTTCCTCCTGGCTGTAGTTCTGAATCTTGTTCTGCCAGGAAAGAAGTTTATCAGCGGAAAAGAAATGGACAAGGAAGGATTATAACGGTTAAAGGTTA
>DEJD01000110.1:5913-6991 GCA_002353215.1 Prevotellaceae bacterium UBA2757 | reverse complement strand
AGTGGTTAGAGGTTTGCGGTTAGCGAAATTAAAAATGAAAAATGAGGCCGCGTTGTTTTTTCGAGATATCGAGATAACGAGATAATGATAAGAAAAGCGGCCTAACTCCTAACAAAAAAAGCCTCCGTGTGGAGGCTTTTTATTATTTCGGACCATTGAGTGTGGGTTCGACAGGGATTATGTTTCCTTTCTTGTCGAAGGTGAGGCGGTCGATGCACACTTCGCGATGAGTTCCCGGAACGCCACCTCCGAATTTGCGGTCAACATAGTTTTTATTGATGCGGTGGTAAACGATGTACCATTCGTCTTTTCCCGGAACCTGAAGGATGGAGTTGTGGGCAGTGCCGTAGATTTTGTCTGCAGGTTTCTGCTGGATAACCATGTAGTGGTCGGGATTGATGGTGATAGGACCGAGTGGCGACTTGCTTGTGCCGTAGCATACATGATAGTTAGGACTGCCTGTGTCGTCAACAGACCAGAGGAAGTAGTATGTGCCTTTGCGATAGAACACATATGGAGCTTCGCGATATGCCCATGTCTGCAATGTGCCTCCCTGTGGAGTCATGTGAGTGATGGTCTCTTTCTTTATTGAGAGCATGTCGTCGTTGAGCTGAGCTCCTGCCATGAATCCATTTCCCCAGTAGAGATAGTGTTTGCCTGTCTTTGGGTCGGTAAACACATCTACGTCGATTGCCTGTCCGCCACGAGCTGCTGCAGGACGGTCTGCGTCGGTTACGATAGGAGCACCAGAGTCAACGAACGGACCTGTAGGAGTGTCGCTTACAGCTACACCGATTTCCTTGCGACGAGTCTGCGGGTTGTTGGCAGAGAAGTAGAAATAGTACTTGTAGCCACCACCCTTCTGACGCACTTCTTCGATACATGGAGCCCATGCATTGCCGTTTGCCCAACGAACCTGATCGCCTCTGACGTCGAGCATCTTGCCTTCATCAGTCCAGTCGATGAGGTTGGTAGAAGAGAATACGCTGAAGTCGTGACCACCCCATCCCGGAGTGCCGTCAGTAGTGCTGTAGATGTAGTATTTCTTTGTGAGGTTTGAGTAGAGCACTTCAGGGTC
>DEJD01000110.1:5510-5838 GCA_002353215.1 Prevotellaceae bacterium UBA2757 | reverse complement strand
GAGTGATAGGAATGATGGTTCCGTGACGAGGAGTGAACTTACCCTTTGTCTTAGTGTTCTGAACGAACTGGAAGGTCTTCAGGTCTTCCGACTTGCAGAACTGATAGTGTCCGCTGCCATAGCAGTCGTACATGATAATCCATGACTTGCCGTCGATAGCCTTGCAGACACCAACACCCTCGACTGCTTCCTTGGTCTGCTCCACATTGCCGTCGAGCATCTGCCAGCGGTCTGTGAGGTTCTTAGCAACTGCCTGATAGATGCCGCGACCAGACTCCTGCTTGTAGAAGAGGTGGTAGAGCTGGTCTGCTTCATTATATACTATGTC
>DEJD01000110.1:3449-5490 GCA_002353215.1 Prevotellaceae bacterium UBA2757 | reverse complement strand
CCGTCGATAGTTGCATTGCCTGCATCGAAGAGCCAACGGGGTTCGCCCTCGAGGTCGGTGAAGTCGGCATTGGCATACTGATAGTAAATCTTATCGAACGAACCGGGGTCGCTGGTGCGCAGAGAATAGAACACCATATACTTGCCAGCCTTGCGGTCGTAGATAGTTTCCGGAGCCCACACACGAATCACGTTCTTCCACTCCTTTGTGTAACGGGTTGGGAAGTTGATTGCTGAGTGCTGCCAGTTGATAAGGTCGGTTGACTTAAGGAGTACCATGCCGCGGTTGCTTGACCAGCCATAAGCTGAGCGCATGTCGGTTACGACCATGTAGAAGGTCTTGCCGTCTTCGCCACGCAGGATGTGCGGGTCGCGAACACACTGGGTGTAGGCGATGGTGTCGGACTCGATAACAGGATTTCCGTGGTTGAGCGGTGTGTAGTTGTAACCATCATCAGAGATGGCATAACAGATCTGCTCGTCCTTCGGGTCGTTACTGTTGAAGTAAGTAAAGAGGTACGCCACCATCTCCTCTGCTGAGAGAGAGGAGATGAAGAGTGACGAAAGGATAGTTAAGAATGTCTTTTTCATTTTCTTATAGGACTAATTATATATGTATATGAATAATCTTGCCAAGGCATCTGGTATTCGCGACGCGGGAATGCTCCCCAAGAGTTTACACAACCGATACCCATAGAACGTGCAGAGATGTGTACGTCGTTGAACGGTTCTGCGATGAGGTCGCCACTGTGGAACTGCTTCTTTTCGCGAGTAGGCTGCAGGTCGTGTTCTGTGTATTCGAGGGTCTGACACTCAAGCGGTTTTGTACCTGCGAAACAGAGTCCTGTGCCGGCAGCATTGGTGAGTGCCCACCAGCGAACCTGAGTCTTGGTACCAGACTCCTGCGGACGGATGTATGGGTAGTACTGTTCAGCAACAGTCTGTTTCCAGATAGCGAGACTCTCTGAGTTGTGACGGTCGATATAGTTCTCGCGAGGACCCTTTCCGTAGTATTCAATCTGGCTGAAGTCTTTCTTCACCTTGAGGTTCATACCGAAACGCAAGAGCTGTGGTTTGTTCTTTGCTTCAGGATTGACGGTGAGAGTCTGAGTGACTACCATCTGTCCTGCTGGGTTAAGCACATAGTCGAGTTTTACGGTAGCCTCGAGATGGCGCAGACTGTACTCAGCTGTAGCAACTACATTGACACCATCCTGACGGATAGAGAACGACTTCTTCTCAAGACCCGGATTCTGCCAAGCGGCGAACTTATTCTGCATACCAGCTCCGTAGTCGTTGTCGGTAGGAGCACGCCAGAAGTCCGGACGCAACTGACTGTCGTCCTGAGTAATCTGCTGTCCGTCGATGTCGATATAAGCAATGTATCCTGAGTTCTTATCGAATGTGTAGGCAGCACCTGCAGCAGAAGCAACGGCATAGACAGCACGGTCGTCGAGAGTGGCAGTCTTAGGCTGAGTCTTTGCTTTCTTGTCAACAACAGGCTGAGCAGTGAGGTCGGCTGCCACTGGGAAGTGGTAGTCGGCGAGTACGAATTCTTCGTTGGCAACAATCTCGCCTGCCTTCTGAAGAGCTGTAGCAGCAGCGAGTTTGCATTCGATAGTGCAGACAACTTCCTTGTCCTTCTGTTCGTTCATGGCATTAGCGATGTCTGCAATATGGACAGTAGCACGAGCCTGCGGACGGATGTTGTAGCCGGAGAGAGGAATTGAGCCTCCGTACACCTTCTTTCCGTTTGCCTTGATAGTATAGACGAGGACGATGTTGTTGAGGTCGGTGAAGAAATTCTCGTTGTATATTTCTACTGTACCTTCAGAAGCGGAGAGGAGTTTTGCCCAAACGTTCTGATAGCAGTATTTGATTTCGTAGGCATGAGGATTAGGAACGCGGTCCGGGGAAATCATACCGTTGATGTTGAAGTTATTGTCGCTGGCTGGGAAGCGGCCGAAGTCGCCACCATAAGCGAAGATTTCCTTGCCGGTAACCTTAGACTTGCTGCGAAGTCCCTGGTCAACATAGTCCCA
>DEJD01000110.1:0-3380 GCA_002353215.1 Prevotellaceae bacterium UBA2757 | reverse complement strand
GAGTTACCCATTGTGTGACAGTACTCGCACTGGATGAGCGGACGGGGATTGCCCTCAGAGCAGTAGCGCTCGCTGTGGTTGTAGTCGGCATACATAGGACAGTAGATGTCGGTCTTGCCGTTCTTGCCTGACTGTTCGTACTGGCAAGGACGACTTGGGTCGTAAGCCTTCACCCAGTCATAGGCATCTTCGAAGTTCTTGCCGTAGCCTGCTTCGTTTCCGAGTGACCAAACAACGATAGAAGGATGGTTTTTCAGAACGCGCAGGTTGTGCTGCTGACGCTCTATGTGCATATCGTGGAAACGAGGGTCTTTAGCAAGAGACTTCTCGCCGTAACCCATTCCGTGACTTTCGATATTGGTTTCTGCTGTTACATAAATACCATATTCGTCGCAGAGGTCGTACCAGCGAGGATCATCGGGATAGTGGCAAGTACGAACAGCATTTACGTTGAGCTGCTTCATCACCTTGATGTCCTGAATCATGCGTTCTACACTGACTACATAACCGCCATCAGGGTCGAGTTCGTGGCGGTCGGCACCCTTGATGAGCACTGGCTGTCCGTTTACGAGGAACTGCTGGTCTTTGATTTCAACCTTGCGGAAACCTACATTCTGAGGAATGCACTCAATGAGTTTGTCGCCATCGTAGAGAGAAATCAACAGTTTATAGAGGTTAGGTGTTTCAGCAGTCCACTTCTTAGCATCAGGGATAATCATTACCGCCTCGCCAATTCCCTTATTGTCAATCTTCAATTCACCAACCTGCTTAGGACTTACATCACTGCCTGCAGGGTCGAGAAGGCGTACTGAAAACTTCTTACCTTTTGCATCGGGTGCAGTAAGACGGATAGTAACCTTTCCTCTTGTGTAGTTGTCGGTAAGGTCGGGAGTGATGAATACATCCTCGATGTGAGTCTTAGGACGGCTGTAGAGGTAGCATTCGCGAGCTATACCGCAGAGGCGCCAGAAGTCCTGGTCTTCGTTCCACGAACCGTCGCACCAGCGCATAATCTGCATGGCGATGAGGTTTTCCTTGCCTGGAACGACAAACTTGGTAATGTCGAATTCAGCAGCTACTTTTGAGTCTTCGCTGTAACCGACATACTTGCCGTTTACATAAACAGTGATGTTGCTGGTAGCCGAACCGATGTGCATGTAGATGTTTTCGCCTTTCCAATCGGCAGGAATGGTAAATGTGCGACGATAGGAACCCACATGGTTGCCTTTGTCCTGAACTGTTGGCGGTTCCCCTATCCAATCGCTACGCCATGCATAGTGGTTGTTTACGTAGATAGCATCGCCATAGCCGTTGAGTTCCCAGATGCCGGGAACAGGCATTGTGCCCCATTTGGAGTCGTCGTACTTGAGTGCGAAGAAGTTGGCAGGACGCTCATTTGCGCTCTCTACCCAACAGAACTTCCAAGTGCCCTCGATGCTGAGGAATCGTTTCGACTGCGCCTTCACGTTGTGAATAGGCGACTGGTTCTTCTCGGCAAGTGCCACAGATTCGTAAGCGAAATAGTCGGAAACGTCTGTCTTACGATTGTCGGCATTGCGCACAGGGTCTTGCCACATAGGCACAGACTTCTGAGCCGATAGTGTTGCTGATAGGAGCAACAAGCTGGCAGTTAAGAGTTGGTGTTTCATGTTATAATGGTTATAGGTTATTGGTTATAGGTTATTGAGAGGCGCCTTGATATTTCGAGATTTTGTTATTTCGAGGTTTCGAGGCGGCGCCCATCACTCTGGGTCTGCAACTATCCAGCCTTTTTTGTCGAAGGTGAATTTGCGCATGAAGAGTTGTGCCTGCCCGTTTGCATCTTTGTTGTAGGCATGGGATACGAAGTACCACTGACCGTCGAACTGGTATGCAGAACAGTGGCCGATGCCGAAGTTGTTGTCACTTGGTCCGTAGAGGAAGGTGCCACCACCCTTCTCCATAGGACGACCTTCCTTGTCGAGGTATGGTCCTTCGATGTTCTTGCTGCGACCATAGACTGTCTTGTAGGTAGAACGCTGTCCGCGACAGCAGTAGTCGAAGCTGACGAAGAGGTAGAAGTATTTGCCGTTGCGGATGATGAACGGAGCCTCAACAGCGTTTTCTCCTGCTTCGATGGTGTCGTTGCCCTCGATTGTGAAGTTCTCCACCTTATCGATGTCTTCGATGGAGAGTTTGCGACCTATGCGACGCGAGATGGTCTTCGGTTTGCTTACAGGAGTTTTGTAGTCTGTATCGCTGAGGCGAACGAGCTGGATGCCGTCCCAGAAGGAACCGAAGGTAAGGTATGGATTGCCCTTCTCGTCGAGGATGAGGTTAGGGTCGATAGCGTTCCAGTTGTCTTTATGCTTATGTGAAACGATGACTGCCCCGTGGTCGGTCCAGCGAAAGTCGGGCGACTTAGGGTCGAGGGTTTTATTTGTAGCCATACCGATGGCGCTGCCGTTCTTGCCGAATGTAGAGCAGGAATAATAGAGGTACCACTGTCCGTTGTGGAAGCTGATGTCCGGAGCCCACATGTGTCCGCGATATCCCGGTATGGTATCTACGCCCCAGCGAGGCAGGGTGCTGGCTGCCCAATCTACTTCGAAGTTGCGGCGATGCTGCCATTTGTCTTCACCGTCGGGAACAGGTTTGAACTCCAGTTTGAACACAGAGGGCTCGTGCTGCCAGGTCTTCATGTCGCCAGAGGAGATGACTCCAACGCCCATGCCTGTTGAGAAAATATAGTAACGGCCGTCCTCGCCACGAGCCATGACAGGGTCGTGAACGTATGGGTGTTCAGCATTGAAACGGCGAGGCTGTGCGAAGAGAGTTGCAAAGCCGCAGAGTAAACTCAGAATTAAAAATGTCTTTTTCATGTTCTTCATCGTATTGATATATATAAAATGTTGGCAGAGGTCTGCCGGTTGTAAAAGAAAATTAGTCTTTGCGTGCAAAGATAAAATAATTATAATGAATAGCGGCAAAAGAGAATAGGAAAAAAAGTCTGACTGGAAGAAAAAATATAAAAAACGAGTCCGTACACCACGTATGGCATACGGACTCAACAAAAGAATTATTTATAGAAGGTTTTATCAGTTGAACCACTTTACGTAGCAGAAGTCCTGGCGGTGTGGCAGGTCTGCGTTCTTCGGGAACATACGGTAAGCAACCATGAATGCGCCTGCAGTCGGGATGCAGTGTGTAACCTCGAATGTGTAGAGGTTGCCTTCCCTCTTGATTACCTTGAACGGCTCGATGCTGTTCACGTGTTCCTTGTTGTCTTCGTCGCGGTAGATAGTAACGAGTTCGAGGCCTACTGCGTCGTCGAGTCCCTGCTCGTCGATTACGTAGCGAATCTTGTACTGCTTGCCTGAGAGTACGTCACCGTTTATGAT
>DEJD01000041.1:1445-8618 GCA_002353215.1 Prevotellaceae bacterium UBA2757 | reverse complement strand
ATGTGGTCAAAGTGGTCAAGGTCATTTTGGTCAAAATGAAAATCGGATTTTTAATATGCAAATCGAGAATAACAAAGAAAGCTTCGTGCAGCTCTGGAAACGTCTGGAGCGCACGAGGCGCCTCCTCGGAGGTCAGTACAAGCGTTTCTGCATCCGCAACGTGTTGAAGGCGTGGTTCGGCACCAAAGCCACCGATGACTTCATATGGGAAGTATGCTACAAGTGTGAACAAGAAGGATGGAACCCATTGCCATTGCCATCGCTCTATCCGCGTCCACATCGTGAATTTCTGCGAGCCGTAGTAACCACAGTGTTACAAATAGGCAGAAACAAAGTAAAGACTCGCGACTTCGACGATGCTTACTCAGAAGCCTTCCCCCACAGCACACCATTGAATGTGAGTAAAAAAATTAAAAATGAAAAATGAAAAGATTTCTTCAATATTTTCGCGGGCAATTATTAACTTTGCCGCCATAATTACCCAAAAAAGCTTGAAGCTATGAAAATTTTAGGGAATATCATCTGGTTGCTGCTCGGAGGTTATGAAGCAGCAATCGGTTATTTCACAGCAAGTATAGCCATGCTTATCACTATCATAGGCATTCCTGTAGCATTGCAGACTTTCAAATTAGGACTGCTATGTCTCTGGCCTTTCGGAGCCACAGTAAAAAAAACTGACACACCTCCTGGATGCATCAGTATTCCGCTCAATATCATCTGGATTATCTTCGGCGGATTCATGGCATTCATGGCACACATCATCTTCGGGGCACTGCTATGCATCAGTATAGTCGGGATACCGTTCGGCAAGCAGCACTTCAAGATGGCAGGACTGGCGCTCGCTCCCTTCGGAAAGGAAGTGGTGATTATGGGTTAGAGGTTAGCGGTTAGAACAGGTATTTCGCTGTAAGGAGGGCGGCACTGCGCTGCGAACAGAATATATCGTGCCACTGAGCTGCGACAGCCAGGTGGGACGATATGTTTTTTTCAGCCTTAAGCAAAGCATACACTGCCGGAAGGTCGAGAAGGCGGCGCTCAGGAGCATTCTTCGAACACCACACCAACTGAGTAGATGCCTTCAGAGCCCAAGGCAGACGGAACGTAGGCGCAAGACGAACATAACCGAAGTTCAGTTTCTCGCCCAAGTCCTCCGTATGGCAGAAGTTTGCACCACCCGTAAGCATCAGCCAACTGTGTATCCACGTAGCCGAAGCATTCAGCGTCAGGGTGTTCTCTCCCCCATCGACCATGTGGATGAGACGTCCACCGAAGTTCGCATTCAGACCAGGTTTACTGAACGCATAAGCCAGACGATACACATCGGCACGCTGTTCGTTCTGAAGATCTGTCACGCGAGACCAGATCCTTCCGTCTGTATTAGGATAAGCCGTAGGCATAGCCGCAACAAACGACGGATTGATGTAGCGACGATAATAACCGCCCTGCAACTGATGGTTGGCAGCCAGCTTTGCCTTAATGCTCGCCAACACAAAGTTGCGGGTAGGATTGCGACTCGCGGTGCCGTTATAGGCATCCATACCATAATGGTAAAACGACACACGGTCGCCCGCCGAGAATGTCATCGGACCAACCGTGTAGTCAAGCTGAGCATAGAGGTCGAAGTTGTTCACAGTGAAACGGTCGTTCACATCGAACGGCGTCGGTTCCACCACCATATCCTGTCGCACATGATAGCGGATGTTCGTAAGGTCGTTCTCGTTTCCAAGCATCAGCTGCGCCCCCTTGAGGAAAGGCAACGGAGTGTTCAACTCAAGCATATAAGTCTGCGTGCCAGAAGCTGTGCGCAGGTCGTTTTCCAACGTAGCAATCCTTGAATTAGCAGCATTATCGCCATAAACATAACCCACAACAGCGAGCAGTTCCGTGCCAATGCTGTTGAGTGTGTGAAAATACTGAAGACGCGTCAAGTAGCTTTTATTATCCGAAGCAAAAGGCAGTTCCTTGTTGTTACTGTAGCCATGGCGCAGGAATACATTCAGGCGGTTGAGCGGAGTAAACCGTTGGGTCAGGGTAAACGATGCTGTCTGAGCATAATCCGTATCTCCGTGGCGCGACTTGTCGTCCATGCTCGCCGTAGCAAATATGTCGGTCGTAGCCTTCTTGGACGAAACATGTCCGTAGTTCACTGCTGCCAGAGCCGATTTCTCCAGTTTCGTACTCAACTCTCCACCAATAAATCCACTCACCCCCTCTTCGTTGATCTGCATATTCAGGTCGATAACACCATTCAATCCTGCAATACCCTTCGCTACAGCTGGGTTCTCGCAAATATGAATCAGTTTTACATTCTTCGCCGGCGTTGTAGATAAGAAATGGCGTGTATTGCAGATAATAGCCATATTCTCCATACGCAGCTGGTAGTTGTCGAGCATAGTTTCAAAACCACCCACAAGCATTTCCGGATACATCATTAACACATCCATCAAAGTTTCGTCACCTTTCAAGCCAAGACGATCTACATGAATAAGTGTGCGGTCACCAATAATCTCAATAGCAGGTTGTTGCAGTGTTTGTGCAAGTAGTTTTTCAGGTGCAGCCATCAGGCACAGCACGACGGCTGTCATCATCACAATTCGCTTCATTAGTTCCATAAGTAAAAAATATCACTGCAAAGATAGGATTATTTTTTCCAAAAGACCTAACTTTGCGGGCGGATAAGTTAGTTTTATTCCTAATTTCATCCATTATTAGTCGATTATACTAATCTATTTCAATCATAGTTGCTATGAAAAAGTTTTTACTGTCAGTTATTTCTCTTACGTTTGCAGCTATCGTAACAAACGCACAGCAACTGGCATTCCCGGGTGCTGAAGGTTACGGCGCATACGCTACCGGCGGTCGCGGATGCCAAGTGGTTCATGTAACAAACCTAAACGCTGCAGGCACAGGTTCACTTGCCGACGCTGTAAGTCAGCCTAACCGCTTCGTCGTCTTCGACGTGGGCGGTGTGATCGACATAACCGGCAAGAGCATCACCATCAGCAGTAACATAACCATAGCCGGACAGACTGCTCCGGGCGAAGGTATAACCATATATGGCGGACGTGTCATTGCCTCAAAAGCAAAGAACGTCATCATGCGCTATATCCGTATGCGAGGAGGAAAGAGCGTAAACAGCAGCAAGTGTACTCTGACACTCGACGAATGTCAGAATTTCATCATGGACCACTGTTCCGTATCGTGGGGACCTTGGGATAATGTACACATCAAAGACGCAAACAACATTACATGGCAATACTGCATAAATTCAGAAGGTATAGAACCACAGCGATTCGGTTCCATCACAGACGGCACACGCAACTGGACCATTCACCACTGTCTTTGGGCTGACAACAAGAGCCGCAACCCGAAGATGAAGTGTTACCTGCAATACTATAATAATGTAGTATATAATTACGCTATGGGAATCATTGGCGGCCACTCTGCTGCCGACAACTACCAGGACGTCATGAATAATTACTTCATCGCAGGACCGGAAGGTTCGCAGAAGTATTTCGACGACTGGACTGAAACCGACCATCTCTACAGTGACGGTAACTATTTCGACGGCAACTGCGACGGAGTGCTCAACGGTACTCTCATCACTGACCACCATAACGCCACAGCGATGCCGAATCCGAACTTCAAGACTACCCACCCGATGAACGTGGAGAGTGCAGAACAGGCATACTACACTATCGTAGATCATGTGGGAGCTTCACGTGTTCGCGATTCACACGACAAGCGCATTCTCGAACAACTCACCTCGCTCGGAAAGAAGGGTAATTTCATTGCGAACGAAGATAATGTAGGCGGTATTGGCACAGTAGCAAACGGACCTAAACTGCTTGATACCGACAACGACGGAATGCCCGATGAATGGGAACTTGAAAACGGACTGAATATTCAGAAGAACGATGCCGCAGAATACACTCTCGGCGGTGGTTATACCAACATCGAACATTATGTAAACAGTCTGGCGCAGAAGAGCAGCTACCTCACAGCGCCAACCAATCCTGAAGCCACTCTCACCGATGCCACAACCGTGAAACTCTCATGGCTGAACAACGAAACCGAAACTGCTACTGCCATCGTAGTAGAACAGTCGGAAGACAACAAGACTTTCGTCGAGATACAACGTCTGGCAGGCGATGCCACAGGAACAACAGTCAGTGGACTCACAGCCGACAAGGTTTATTTCTTCCGCATGAAAACCATCGGCACCGACGGCATTGAATCACTCTACTCTGCTACCGTTTCGGTAAACGATGAATATATGCGTCCAGGCGGTGGAACCAGAGCCGGAATGAATCCGTTTGAACCAAAGGAAGGAAAACTCTATCGCATCATTTCCTATGCAACTATTCCTTACAACTCCGGCACTTCCCTGAACGGAACGCCGAAGTATCTCACCTTCAATGATAACGGCACACTCGGAACTACAGAAACATATCTGTGGGACGACCCTGCTTTGCTGTGGGTTATCACCCCGACCGAAGGCGGAATGAACATTCAGAACTATGGTAACAAAAAGTATATTGCTGCAAGAAACAGTTCGATAGACAATGTCGATCGCATCGGTATGTCCGACTCCCCTACCGTGCTCACCATCAACTACACTGGCGATCAGCAGCCATCACAGTCTGGACTATACGGCAACGTGTCGATGTATCGCATCAACAGTGCTGCTGCCAACAACCAGCAGATTCGTGCCCGCGGATTTGTTGACGACTGGTTCTGGGGTTCCGGCACTTTCGACCGCGCCGATATGGTATTCACTTTCGCAGAAATCGATGCCTCACTCGTAACGATTTTCCTTGCAAAATTCAATGCCACACTGGAAACCGCCACAAATCTGGCTAAAGGTGCTCAGACCGACGTAACCCTCGGATATCCTACAGAAGCTCTCAACTCACTGATGACTGTCATAAGCAATGCTCAGACTTTTGCAGAAACTATCAATGAGAAGACTACCCAGGAAGAAATAGACGAACAGGTAAACAAACTCAACAACGCAATTACTGCATTCAGCGGAAAACGCATATATACTCTTGCCGGCACATCTACCGACCTCTGCTACCTTATCTACAGTTACGGCACCAATCCTAACGCAAGGACTGAAAATGCAGATGCTTCAACAGGTCGCCGCTACCTCTATTCTATGAAGTCTGCCGACGGACAGCGCGACTCACTGGTTTATCGCATCGGACTTTCAGAAAACAACATCAACGGCGGTCAGGCAGATCCTCTTGCAAGCGACCGTGCAGCACTTTGGACCATTGAAGAAACAGAAAACGGTTTTGTTCAAGTACGCAATCAGAAGTCTGGAGCCTATATGCAGATTGAACGCCTGCTGTCCGCAACACCTGTTGCCATCCGTCCTTACTACGCAAAGCAAGACAACGGCAAGATGGCATTCTATATGGATGCCGACGAACAACACAAACGCCTGTTCAACGTAGGAGCACCAGACGCTGACGGCAAGGGCGGTCCGTTGGAGTTCTTCGCAGCACATGCCGACCGCACTCGTCTGCGCTTTGTTATTGAAGAGACCGATATCGAAGCAGGTATTCCTTCTTCCATCAGCTCTATTAAAACTCAGGACTCTCCTCAGCAGCGTTTCTTCAGTTTGCAGGGCACACAACTCAACGCCCGTCCTGTTTCCGGTATTTATCTCGAACAGACAATCGACAACGAAGGTCGCGTCAGCGTAAAGAAGATAATCGCTAAATGAAGAAAGTAGCATTAGTATTATCAAGCGGAGGTGCACGCGGACTGGTTCATATAGGCGTCATCGAGGAACTGCTGGCACAGGGGTATGAAATCAGTTCCGTGGCCGGCAGTTCGATGGGCGCACTTATCGGAGGTGTCTATGCAGCAGGCAAATTGAAAGAATTTCGTGCATGGATGAAGACTATCAGCAAACGGAAGATGCTGGAACTCTCCGACCTCTCGCTCAGCCTCAACCACATAGTGAAAGGAGAACGCATCATCGAGGCAATCAAGGAGTTTGTTCCCGACATGAAGATTGAGGACCTGCCCATTCCCTACTGCGCTGTCTCGACCGACTGGCTTCATGGAAAAGAAGTGGAATTCCGCAGCGGAAGTCTGTTCGATGCCATCCGAGCCAGTATATCTATTCCGTCTATATTCGACCCTGTGCGCCGCAACGGCATGATTCTCATGGATGGAGGCATCATAAACCCTATTCCTCTGAATCGTGTAGAGCGCACTGAGGGCGACCTGCTGATGGGTGTCGATGTGAGTGGTCATGACTACAAAAACGAAAACGATTTTTGGAAAATGCTTGAGGACAGGAGAAAACAGGACAAATCGTGGAAACAGATTATCCTCAATCATATTCTCCCCGATAATATCGAATTCAACTACTTCACTCTACTCGCACGCACCAGTGCCCTGATGATACGTCAGAACTCCCTATTGATGACACAGTTAACCCATCCAGACATCATGATTGATATCAAAATGGGACGCTACACCATCTTCGACTTCGACAAATCGGAAAAACTCGTCGCCATCGGTCGCAAGCGCACCCGTCAGATACTGATGAATCAATAAAAAACAGTGCCTTCACTATTTTTTGGGAAAATAATTTTTTGTTTTTTTCTTGCAAACTCTTACATTTGCAAAAATCATATAAAAATGAGTGAAATACATTATTTAAATTAATACTATGAAGAAGACATTCACTTCCCTATGCCTGTTACTTCTGAGTATCTGTGCATCAGCACAATATGTAGATAAGAAAGAAGAGACAACAAAGAAAAACCGTCCACTAAAGGAGTGGCGCGACATTCGTTCCCAACTGTTCAATTTCGGATGGAAATTCCAGATGGGCGAAGTTGAAGGAGCCGAGAAGGCTGACTTCGACGACAGCCAATGGCGCACTCTCGACCTGCCTCACGACTTCCAGTTTGAAATGCCTTGGGACGAGAAAGCCAAAGGTGCCCGCGCTTTCAAAAAAATGGGTTCTGCATGGTATCGCAAGACTTTCAACGTACCAGAGTCGTACAAGGGAATGAGTGTATTGCTCGACTTTGGAGGCATAATGTACTATGGTGATGTATATGTAAACGGCAAGAAAGTAGCTTCATCCGAATACGGATACATCGGTTTTGAGACAGACATAAGCAAAGCCCTGAAATACGGAGC
>DEJD01000041.1:1160-1381 GCA_002353215.1 Prevotellaceae bacterium UBA2757 | reverse complement strand
GGAGGCGGACTCTTCCGCGATGTGTATCTGAAAGTACGCAACCAGCAGACCCGTATTGCCCGTCACGGACTTTACGTAACCAGTGCACCGAAAGGTAAGATTGTTCGTCCTGATGTACTCAATGCACAACGCATCAACATCAATCCGCTGAACCCTCAAGGCGGCAATCCTGCTGGCAGTTGGGATGTACTCGTACAACTCCAGGTTGTCGGTTGGCAGAA
>DEJD01000041.1:692-1079 GCA_002353215.1 Prevotellaceae bacterium UBA2757 | reverse complement strand
GAGCGAATGTGGAATGCCTGACCACACAAAACAGAATAACACAGAAGTGGCTCTGCCATTTATCAGTGTCGGTCAGCCCAAATTGTGGTCGCCAGATACTCCATACCTCTATACTGTTGAAGCAGTAATTGAGGAAGACGGCACAGTCATCGACTCCATCAGCGACCAGATTGGCCTTCGCACCATTGAATACAGTCCTGAATTCGGATTCAAACTCAACGGCAAGAAAACATTCGTCGTAGGTATTGCAAACCACCACGACATTGGAGCAGTAGGTATTGCCGCTTATGACAAGGCCATAGAGCGTCAGATGCGACAACTGAAGGCATTCGGCTATAACGCTATCCGCTGTAGCCACAACCCTTATAGCGAAGGCTTTTATCGAGC
>DEJD01000041.1:0-544 GCA_002353215.1 Prevotellaceae bacterium UBA2757 | reverse complement strand
TACTTTGGAGTCTTGGAAACGAACTACAGACTCGCAGCGACTGGTCAGGTTATCAGACTGAAGACTGGGGTATCACCACATATCGCATATTTGATCAGATGCTGAAGCGCTACGACCGCACACGCCCTACTACCGTAGCAATGTTCCCTGCCAGAGCAGGAGCACAGCGAGGCACTCCGGACTTTAAGACATACCGAGTACCACCAGAGTTGGCATGTGCCTGCGAAATAGCATCATTCAACTATCAGTGGGATGCTTATCCCGGCTATTTTGAATACAAGCCAGACCTCATTCTTTTCCAGAGCGAAGCCGTTACAAACCAGTTGCAACAGCCATACTACGGAATGGATCAGAAGCGCAGTGTCGGTCTTGCATGGTGGGGAGCCATCGAATACTGGGGCGAATCAAACGGTTGGCCAAAGAAAGGGTGGAACTATTCTTTCTTCAAGCACACTATGGAGGCTTTTCCGCAGGCATACCTCATCAAGGGTAGCATCAAACCGGAAGAACCAGTTTGTCAGATCGGTGTCGTTGACGGCAAGGG
>DEJD01000042.1:6050-6649 GCA_002353215.1 Prevotellaceae bacterium UBA2757 | reverse complement strand
TTTGCTATGTTCCCGAACTGGCTGAAGTCGATGCCGAAGAGTGGCAGTTGGATGGAAACTGTGAAGCGAGTGCTCGGTGTGGTTGAAATCGCTTTCGCGCTGAAGTTCTTCAGTGTGGCTGACCTGGCATACGGCTGGGGACTGCTGAGTCGCCGACTATTCTTTATTATTTGGATAGTGCTCTTTGCCGGACTCGGCATCTACCTGATTGTGGAAATGCTGAAGAAGAAAAACGGACGACCTGTGTTCTATATCCTGCATACAATCGTGGCTGCTGCATCGCTGTCGCTTGCCGCATATATGGTACCAGGATTGTGGGGAGCTCCCTGTACGCTCGTAAGTGCTTTCGCACCACCAAAGGAAAGAACTTGGCAGGAGATGGACAAGAATAATATCTTCATGGATTACTATATCGCCCGCAACTATGCTTACGACGATAATATGCCTATGCTGGTGGATTTCTCGGGTTATGGTTGTGTGAACTGCCGCAAGATGGAGGCTACAGTATTGGCAGATTCTGCCGTTACGGACATTATCTATAAGAAGTTCCTGTATGTGCAACTCTTCGTTGATGATCGTACGAAAGCTCAGGAAGGTTT
>DEJD01000042.1:4872-6009 GCA_002353215.1 Prevotellaceae bacterium UBA2757 | reverse complement strand
CTGCAGGCAGAGAAGTTCGGAGCCAACTCCCAACCATTCTATGTGATTGTGGATGCCAACGACCAGATGCTCGTAGAACCATACACCTACGACGAAGATGTGGATAAGTTCATCGCTTGGCTGAAGAGAGGACTGAAAGCATTTGAGAACAGAAAGAAGTAGCCTCCTTTCTTGACGTTATTACGATATTTCGTGGCGGCTCATTTTTCACTTTTAATTTTTAATTTTTAATTAATATAATTATGGCAGAAGAAAAACAAATTCAGATTGAAGTAAAACCAGAAGTGGCTGGGGGCAATTATTGCAACCTGGCAGTAATCACTCACTCGAACAATGAGTTCGTAATGGACTTCGCACAGATGCTTCCTGCAATGCCTAAGGCACAGGTGGCTTCACGTGTCATCATGGCACCGGAACATGCTAAACGCCTCTTGCTGGCTCTGCAGGATAATCTGCAGAAGTATGAACAGCAGTTCGGCAGAATAGAACTCTCTAACCAACGCCCAGGCGGAGGTGGCGGAACTGTCGCTCCCTTCGGTATCGGAAAAGGTGAAGCATAATAAAAGCCCCGAAAGCAAATGACTTTCGGGGCTTTTATTATCATTTTCAATTATCAATTGTCAATTGTCAATTGTCAATTCTAATAAGTGTTGAGCCTGAAGTGGTTTGGTCGGTTGTGGTAATCTTCACTGCATATACTCCGGCTGGCAGGGATGAGAGGTTGACTCTGCCGTCGATAGCTGTAGCCTCGAGCTCCAACGAACCGCTGAGGGTATATACTTTGACTGCTGCCTCTGCAATGCCGTTCATTACAAGTGTCTTCCCGGAAAGAGAGAAGGTTACACCTGCTGGTTGAGAGGTCGGGAAGTCCTCAATCTTTGTAGCCAACTCAAGGATGTAGCACAAACCCTTGTAGGCATCGATAGCTCCGTGGCCATACATGTTGTTAGGGTAGGTGAACGAAGGGTCGGGATGAACAGCTGTCTTGGCAAATACCTCTTTGATGCGCTGTGGAGTAAGACCCGGATCGGCTTGCAACCAAAGGGCTATGGTACCTGTAACAACTGGAGCTGCCATTGATGTGCCACTTTCTGCATACATGTAGTAGTCTTTGTCGCCTGCTTTGAATGTGTCTAT
>DEJD01000042.1:0-4796 GCA_002353215.1 Prevotellaceae bacterium UBA2757 | reverse complement strand
CTGTTGAGAGCTGAAATGACATTATAGCCAGAAGCAGCGATATCCGGCTTTGTAAGTCCCTCAAGTGTAGGACCTGTGCCAGACCAGGAAACTATCTGATTGTAGCCGTTTTTGTTGTAAACAGTTTTGTAGTGTTCTGTTTTGTTCAGATTGGTCAGTTCGTCACGGTAATTCATAGCTCCTACGGCAATGGCATTACTGAACGCAGCTGGAGTATTAACAGTATATGGGCAATTCGTAGGTCTCAGAGATAAACGGGTGAAACTTGCCCTTGCATAAGTTCCCATCACCGCAACCACTCCTTCACCTTCAATCTTGAGCTGGGCAGAAGGAGAATTGTAGTGATTCATATTGTTGTCGGGTACTCTGATTGTTATTTCGTAAGCATATTCGCCATTCTTCATCAGTTTCTTGGTTGCATTCTCAATGCCATATACATTAGCTTCGTTTGTGATGTCAATGTATTTACTGTAATTGTTGTCTGAAACTGACTCAGGTATTTCTTCTGTGTTAACAGTCACCGGCGTACAACCTTCTATGTCTGGTTGCAGGGTAAGAGTAAAAGGTTTGTCGGAACGAAGAGTTATGGAGACATTTCTGGTGATTTTTGCCAAATTAAACCATAATGGTGTGTCAAGAACTTCTCCCTGAGGCTTCATTCTGTAGAGGTCTGTATCGCTGTCGTTGCCGGCAGAACAAACAATAATGCGACCTGGACCTGTGAGTTGTGAGAACAATTCATTTGCCAGTGTGAAGTCGGTGGACAAATCTATCTGTCCTCCGAAACTGCAGTTGATAACACATGGCTGTTTGTGTTCTGCGGCGTAGTCCATAATATATTTAATGGCAAGAATCTCTGTTGCGTCAAATACTCTAATGTTATTACCCATCACATTTTGCCATATAGGATCGCCTGTGCCTTCTTTTATTGATTTGTTTACGTCTGCGAGAAAGTTATTGCGCAATTCAGTTGTTGTGCTTGTAAGCCAAATTGTACTTAAAACAATATCAGAGTCAAAAGCTACTCCGCGATACTTGCCATTCATAACAGGACTGCCCGTTGCAATAGCTGCCACGTGAGTTCCATGATGTTCCATCTTCTGGTCGGTCGTACCCTCCATGAGTTTCAGGTCGCTTTCAGAGCGATAGATAGAACCGATTTTCTTGTATCCATCGCCCAAACCGGTGAACATATCCCATACCTCCTTGATTCGGCTATGGCCGTTTGCATCATTAAACATAGGGTGGGTGAAGTCGAAACCGGTATCAATCACACCAGTGACAACACCCTTTCCAGTATATGCCTGAGGCAGGTCTGCTCCCTGGTAGATAGGAATTATGTTACTGCTTTGTGGCAGACTGTCGAGCGTGACACTCTTCAGTTCGTTGGCTTCGATGCGCACAATGCGTTCGTCGAGTGAAAGTTCCGCTAAGACATCGGTTGGCAATACTGCAATATATATGTTGCCGACATTGTCGAATATCTTACATCCACGACTGGTGAGAGCTTCTTCCTGACCTTCGTCCTGAAGTTTTACCAATGCCATGATGTAATTGCGCTTGACTTCCTGTCCTGACAGGCTCAGAGCTTTTACCTTGTCAGCTGACTGCACTTCTTCGGCAACCAAGAAAGACATTTTGGAGTAGTCTGCATTTTGTGCCCAAGAATAAACGCTGGAGAATAATAAATGTAATGTGAGAAGAAATAAATCCCTTGTTTTCATAAATAAGGAGTTTTTTCAGAAAAAGAAAATAAGAAGCGGAAAGTGAGGGATTCGAACCCCCGATACAGCAAGCCGTATAGCGGATTTCGAGTCCGCCCCGTTCGACCACTCCGGCAACTTTCCTTATTTGTATGATAAAAGAACGATGAGTGAAGTCACTTGGACTTCAAAACGGGTGCAAAGTTAGGTATTTCAGAGAAAATAGAAAAAAATAAAAAGCAGAAGTTTTTGAAAACTCCTGCTTTTTATCTCTTTGCGAAACGGACAATGATTATTTGCCGTGATTTTCGCTTGAAACAGTAAGAGACTTGCGACCCTTTCTACGACGAGCAGAAAGTACTCGGCGGCCATTAGCAGTTTGCATACGCTCACGGAAACCGTGCTTGTTTATTCTCTTTCTGTTGTGTGGTTGGAATGTTCTTTTCATAATTATATGTTTTTTGTTGTATTCCGATAAACTAATAAGCCCGATAAAGGTTTCGGGCTAAAGCGGGTGCAAAGTTAGGTCTTTTCTTTAAACTGGCAAAATAAATCAATTGAAAAATGAAAAATGAATGAGTAAAAATGAAAAAAATGGTAATTTGTAAGTGTGGAATGCCAAATAATCCCTAACTTTGCAACCGATTTAATTAGAAGAGAATAAAATTATAAACATTTAAAGTATGGCTATTTTAGCAGGTGATATTAAGAAAAACGTATGCCTTCGTCTAGACGATGGTAAGATTTATGTAGTTATTGACTTCCTTCACGTAAAGCCAGGTAAGGGTAATACAGTGATGCGTACTAAGCTCCGCAATGTAGAAGACGGACGTGTGCTTGAGCGTACATGGATTGTTTCTGCAAAGCTTGACGATGTACAGGTTTCACATCAGCAGTTCCAGTACCTCTACAAGGAAGGCAACGAACTCGTGTTCATGAATACAGAAACTTACGAGCAGGTAAATATCTCTAAGGATGTTATTACTGGTGGTGACTTCCTGAAGGAAGGTGAAACTATGGTTATGGCTTCAATCGATGACTCAACCGGTACTATCCTTACAGCTGAAGCTCCAGTAAAGGTGGTTCTTCAGGTTACTTACACAGAACCAGGTCTCAAGGGTGATACAGCAACTAATGCTACTAAGCCTGCAACTCTGGAAACTGGTGTTGAAATCCGAGTTCCTCTCTTCATCAACGAGGGTGACCTCATTGAAGTAGATACTCGCGACGGTTCATATGTGACTCGTAAATAATCAGGTCTATCCTGACTGAATATTATATATACAATGTGACACATTCTGTGTTGCATTGTATTTTTTTATGTCTGTTTTTCAAGTTTTCTATACTCGAAAGGTTTAAAAAGTATGCCTGTAGAAATATTTTTTGATTTTTGTAATGCACATTTTATATTTATTTAATTACCTTTGCCACGAAGTAAAAATGCGATTTACTAACTAACCTCTTTATAATTATGAAAAAAATCTTAGTTGTTTTGATGCTTGCTTGTGTGGCAAGCGTTGGTTTTGCACAGAGATTTACGGATAAGATTGACCGTGGACTGGTGGCTGTACCAGCTAACTCTGGAGGCGGAAACCTTGTAAGTTGGCGTGTGTTCGGCGAAGAATACTACGACGTGACTTATAATCTGTATTGTGATGGTACTTTGGTAGCAAAGAACCTTGAAAAGTCAAACTTTCAGCATACTGCAGGAAGTGCCACAAGCAAGTATCAGGTGGCTGCTGTAGTGCGTGGCGTGGAACAGGCAAAGAGTGCCGAGGTGACTCGTTGGGCAAATGGTTATAAGCAGATCAATATTGTCACACCTGAAGGTCGTGATGGTAAGGCCGCCAAAGATTATTACGCAATCAATGATATCAGTATCGGCGACCTTACAGGTGATGGTGTGGTAGAGTTTATTGCAAAAATGCCTGCAAGCGATATGAAGGACAAGTCTCAGAATGTACACTTCCATCATCTGGAGTGCTATGATCTGAGTGGAAACCGCCTGTGGTGGATTGACCTCGGGCCGAATATGTCTTCAGGTCCAGATGAACAGTGGGATGCTGTCTGCTACGACTGGGATCAGGACGGAAAGGCAGAAGTATTGCTTCGCGTAGAAGATGGTGCCATCATCCACACCAAAGACGGTTCTGCCATTGAAATCGGTAATATGAATGTAGATACTCGTAATATCCTTTATGATGGAGAACTCTGTTATACTCATGGCGGAGATGAGTATCTGATTTATCTCGAAGGTGCTACAGGTAAGCCATATCAGATTGGTCCTGCAGAACATCCGAACTACATGGACTATCCATTGCCACGTCTGGATCCGAGCGAATTCACTCAGAAAGTGGATTGGGTAGCAGTTTCCAAATATGCTAATGAAGGTGCTGCATCAGCAGCTCTGCCTGCGTTCAAGGCTTATCTGACAGCTCTTAATAATGCTTGGGGCGATACTTCCGGTCACCGTTCTACAAAGCACTATTGGGGTGCTCCATTCCTTGACGGACGCAATCCAAGTATTTTCCTCGGTCGTGGATGTTATACACGTCATAAGTTCTGTGCTTTCAGCGTAGATAAGAACACACATAAGCTTACTCAGCAATGGCGTTGGAATCAGTATAACACTTCAAGTCCTTGGTGGGGCAATGGTTATCATAATTTCGCAATCGGTGATGTCGATTGGGACGGACGCGATGAGATTATCTTCGGTTCTATGGTCGTTGATGACAATGGTAAGGGACTTTCTACCACCAGCTATGGTCATGGTGATGCTCAGCACTGTTCAGACTTAGACCCATTCCGTCCCGGTGAAGAACAATTCGCCTGTCTTGAGGAAGGCCGTGGTAAGTTCGGATGTAATTTCCGTAATGCTACAACCGCTCAGATTTATTATAAGTGGGACGCAGGAGGTGATGACGGCCGTGCACTGATGGCTAACTTCACAAACGACTATCCAGGTAGTGTGGGTCGCAGTGTTTCTTCACCATGGATTAGTTCTGTAGCTGATAAGACAGTGCCAGAACTGAATGGTGATTCATTCATCGGATGGGGTGACCTCAACCAACGTATTTATTGGGATGGAGACCT
>DEJD01000035.1:6945-8167 GCA_002353215.1 Prevotellaceae bacterium UBA2757 | reverse complement strand
CATTCAGAACACGGCATGGCATAACTCCGACAATAGTATTTTCTCTATTGTAAGTCTCCCAAGATTTAAATCCAAGTGAGTCAACGATAACAGCATTACCATTCGACAATTTCTGTTCTGAAACGATGTGAGCATCATCAAAGATTCGGTCTGGCTCTGAAAATTTGTTTCGGTAAGAAGAGAAAATAGTGTCGAGAGCAGTACTTCCTTCGTCGAAATATGCCTTGTTATACCTGTTTGTGTGGCTATATGCGAGGTTGTTTACAATCTGACGACGAGTGAGTGAGTCAGCAAGGAAGTTCAGATAATCCAGATTTGAAGTACCTGTAATTGTTGCATAGGTTGTAGATTGTGCATCAGCTACATTCTGACCTTGAGTACTTTCCTTGTATTTGTAAAGTGACTTGATTGCCTTGTACATCTTATCATAAGCCTCATTGTTAGGCATAAGGAATGTATAGGTTGAGTCTTCGTTGTTCAGAGCAGCTCTCATAGAGTTTGTCATAGAGTTGTAAGTAACCATGACAGAATCTATATATGTCTGCTTTCCGTTAACAATAGGACCTGGAACTGATTGGCTTGGATCCAATTCTGTTAATTCATATTGCTTGAAATATTTTGCAATAGAGTCCACATCGTTTGCCATCCATATGTATTGGTATGCATTTGGCAAGAATGGAGAATTGCCTGCCAAAATGTGCAAAGTACCATTGCTGTTAGGGATGTTTGCTTGTGTTATCTTTACATTATTGAATGTATATGCATAATTGCTGCCAGTAAACGCGTATGCCTTATCGTTAAGAGTGTGGATACGGCTGTCCAGCACACCAGTTGCCTGATAGTTGTATTCAGCAATGTGGTTTTTGATAAACTGGTCAACAATGACGCTGTCTTTTAGTGCGAGAATAGAGTCGCGCTGAGCATCGGTCAGTATAGGAGCCCAAATAGTATGAAACTTATTGGTCTTAAACAATTCCTGACTGTTTACTTTTTCCAGAATTGTCTTGAAGTTCTGCAATTCTGATCTGCTCGCGATATTATCCCAAAGAGTCTTGTCAGCATTTGGATTAGAGTCTGCCATAGTCTGAGGGTCGTTCCAGTCGTTCCAGTCGGAACATGATGCGGCTGTAAGAGCAGATGCAACCAACATCGTGAAACCTATATATTTGTATATCTTCATAATAGTATTGAGTATTAGATTAGGTTACATCCAGTCTTCCGA
>DEJD01000035.1:6329-6880 GCA_002353215.1 Prevotellaceae bacterium UBA2757 | reverse complement strand
ATCATGTTCTTGATACGGAACCAGTAATCCTCGCTCTGCTTGAACTGCTTTGTGATTAGAATCTTACGCAGTGCCCAACTTGAAGCATCACATGTAGTACGCATGTTCAAGTTTCCGGTAGTACCTTCGTCACGACTTTCCGGGTGCTGACGGTATGACATAGGACTACGCATGTAACCTCGGTTACGAAGAGCTTTGTCGGTTGCTATACCGAGGTCGTCTTCTTCATCAGCAGGTGTAAGACCGATACGCTCGTCTGAAGCAGGAACACGTACATCAAGTGGAAGACCAAGAATTTCCATTTCCTGTACGTTCTTGCTTGTTCCGAGATAGAATTGCATGAAACCTCCGTGTGACATTGGTACGTACATAAGACGAAGTTCATATGTACCTGTTGGAACGTGTGGCAGTTTGATTGCGAGGTCATACTGTCCCCAACCCTGGAAACAGTTTGCTTGCCATGCGTTATATGCTCCGTTTACATTGTATCTTACCTTAGTACCTTCACCATTATAACAATATACATTGTTGAAGTAGTTTACCGGGAATGC
>DEJD01000035.1:4779-6240 GCA_002353215.1 Prevotellaceae bacterium UBA2757 | reverse complement strand
TCGAAACGCATACGCTCGTGGAGAACTCCATTAGGAACGTTAGTGTCATATACAAGCATCTTATCGATTGCATGGATATATCCGTTCAGAGCACCCTTGTTGAGGTCACGGTTAATCTTTACACCTGTCTGACGCATTGGGTGCATTGATGAAGAACCTGGAGTTCCTACTTCATCAGTAAGAGTGTTGTTTAGCTTCCAACGGTTGATGTATAACTGACTGGTGCTACCATACTTGCCACCCCAAATCTTCATCAGAGTGTTAGGAAGCATAGTTTCAAAGTAGTCATATACTTCTGCGTAGCAAGTCTCCGGATTATAGTTCCAGTAGTTGTATGCTGTATAACCGCCTGAAGAGTATGCCTCTCTTGAGAAAAGAATCTTGTCGATTGCCATACCTGCGTAGAGTATATGATAAGCAACAAACATGTTCAGTGCATTATTACGCTCTCTGAAATCTTTATCTGTAGTTCCTGTGTTGACAGTCAAACCTTTTTCGTTCAGATAGTGATACCAACTTGCTGCCGGACCATACTTCTCATTTGCATATGCAACGAGGTCATCAAAAGATTTGATGCCGTTTGCAGCCATAACTTCATCTGATTCTGCAAAGAGTGTAAAGGCAACGCGACATTCTGTTGGAGAATAAAGGTCTTGACCATTTGTGTCAGTCTCGTCTGACAAAGAGTAAACAATGCCCTTGTTGCTTTTCTTCAAAGAGTCTGCAAGTCCTGTCTTTACTAATGCCTGGTAGAAGATGCTATAGCCATCAATACTGTGGAGTACATCTGGCAAAGTTCGTGTATCTCGTGATATTACATTGTCCAATTTGTGGAAATAGCCATTAGTAGCCTCGTTGTCGGCATTAATAATGTGTGCTACATTATTAAGAGTAGTACGTCCCTGGTCGTCAATAGATGCAGTAAATGCATAGCCGAGCATAGTATTGATAGATGTTCCGCTACCGCTCATATCTGCAATCATTCTTACACTTGACAGGAGGTGGAACTTAGCGATGTCGTTGCAAAGACTGTCGGTAAGACCATACAAAGATTTCTCTGTCATTCCATTATGTGGAATAGGGGATTTGTCATCTTCGTACAAACTGTCAAGATATGTAGCTACACCAGCATTAGAAGGTGCGAAACATGTATATTGACCATAGGAAGCCAAAGTCTTGTCCAGACCTACTTGACGCAGAATATAGACGAATGAAGACAAGTCGGGATCTTCTTCCAGATATTCTGCAATAGTCTTTCCTGTTGCTGTATAGAGGTCTTCTCCGTCTGGTTCATTAGAACAAGAAACTGTACATAGGGCAATACTGGCAATGCCTATTGCTCCAAGGGAGAATCTCTTTATTTCATTGAATATTCTATTAGCTTTCATAATATTCTTTATACCTTAATGTTAGTAATTCTTAGCGTCAGTCTTACTGCTGTAAACAGGATTCTGTTTAAGT
>DEJD01000035.1:2030-4575 GCA_002353215.1 Prevotellaceae bacterium UBA2757 | reverse complement strand
TGGCGGTAGTTATAGCGCAACAGGTCATACCAGCGCTTGCCTTCGAAACAGAGTTCACGAAGACGTTCTTCCATAACAAGTTCTTCCATACCAACCTTTGTGTTGATGGCATTTCCCTGAATAGAACTTGTTGTTGCCCAACGAAGGGTGTCACCCATCGTTACTGTACCTTCCTGGTGAGCACGGTCGTTAACTGCTTTTACTACATTGAATGCTTCCTGTAGTTTGATGTCACCGTCAGTTGCGAGCTGTACCATAGCCTCTGCCTTCATCAGCATTACATCAGTCATACGATATACAATGTAATTCTGTGCAAAGTTGTTGTAGGTGCGGTCTGACTGACGTTTCTGACCAGTTGCATTAGGAGCTCCGTAAGTGTATGTAGTTGCAGTACACATTTTGCGGATATTGTACTGCTCCATTGCATCACCGTTTGAGTCGAAGATGAACTTAATCTTACGTCCGTCGTATTCCTGATTGAATACAACGTTGCTTGTTCCTTTGATACCGAACATGCCAGCAGCGCTGAAGTATCCGTAACCAGAGTTGTTGTTCTGATATTTGTACAACATTGAGCAAACAGCATTGTTTCCAAGTGCAGTACCATTTGAGCCTATGTTCTCATACTGTCCGCTGAACTGAATCTCGAAGATGCTTTCCTCGGCATTCTGAGTGATGAATATGTCATCATAGTCGTCGTTGTACTTTGCCAATGCAGGATATTTGTTATTTTCATCAATAACGTCTGATTTTTTATATACATGGGCGTTATTCTTTGAATCAATAACAAGGTCGCAATAGTTAATACACTGCTGATAATCATCGTTTGAGTTGTAACTTGCATCATTGTGGTGAATAGATGCTTTCCAAAGATAAATATCTGCAAGTAGTGCATAAACTGCATCTCTGTTGAGCCAACCCTTGCTCTTCCAACCATCGTAAGCTGTAGGAGCGATGATATTTTGAGCTGCCTCCTTGAGGTCTGCAATACATCCGTTAAGTACTACTTCTGGCGCAGACTGTGGAATATTCATATCCTGACTGTTCTGCATGTAGGCTTTTGTGATGTAGGGAACATCGCGGAATGCGCGTACCAAGTAGAAATAACAGAGTGATCTGAGAGTCTTCATCTGTGCAACATCATTAAGGTAGTCACCTTGTGCATAGTTTGGGTCTTCAGCCATTACACCTGCAGCTTTCTCAATAACGATATTACAATAGTTGATTACAGAATAGAATGATTGCCAACTGGTGTACATATTGGTTACAGCGATATTTCCTGTAAAAATCTGTAATAGCTGCTGATAAATGTTTCCACCCGTAATACCTGTTGACTGTACAAGCTCGTCGCTACGGAAGTCGCCCCAAACAATAAGACGTGTGATAAGGTCCGAACTTGTCATTTGAGAGTATGCACCGTTAACCATCAGTGCTACATCTTCTTTTTTCTTCCAGAAGTCTTCGTCAACAGTCTTGTTGTCAGGCAGCAAAGCTGTGTCAACACACGATGCAGTGAGAAGTCCAGATAGAATTATATATAAATACTTTTTCATGTTCTTAGACTATTTTAGAATCCAATATTAATTGAAGCTGTAAACTGTCTTGTACGAGGAGTTTTTGAGTTGTCTTGTGCGACACCCCATCCGCCAATAGAAACTTCAGGATCAACTCCGCTATACTTAGTCCAGCAACAGATGTTGTTTACAGATAAGTAGAGTGCCAAACTGCTCATACCTAACTTTTTGATAGCTTTTGTTGGGAATGAGTAAGAAAGCTGAATGTTCTGGAATCGTAAGAATGATCCGTCTTCAACATATCTGCTCGAACCTTGCCAGTTATAACCAACATTGTAAAGTGCACGTGGAATAGGAGTGACGTCTCCGTCCTTACGCCAACGGTAATTTACAGTAGCAGTCTGATTGTTTGTAGTGTACATGTTTTCGAGGTTCATACGGGCTGCATTGACAATCTTGTTGCCATAACGATAAGAGAAACGTGCAATCAGTTTCCATTTGCCGTATTTGAGTGTAATGCTGAAACCTCCGTTGAACTTAGGCATTGAGTTGCCAAGATAAACGATGTCGTATTTATCAATCTGACCATCATGGTTGATGTCTTCATAGATAGCATCACCACCATTGAATTCGTATGCAGATGCACCTTCGTTATAGTAGTAAGCCATACGCTGTGGAGAACCCTGATTGTTCATAACAACCTGTCCGTTTGCATCTGTTACAACAGGGAATGTTTTGCCTTCTGCCAACTGTGAGTTAATCCAGTTACGATATTGATCAGCATCCCAATTATTCTCTTTCTTCATATTTTCAAGATATGAATAAGTGTATTGGTAAACACCCTTGTAACGGTAACCGTAGATAGAACCCAGCGGGTTGTTCTCTTGAATTCTGTTTAGGTAAGTACCTCTAGAAGAATAGTCCCATTCAGTGTTGATAGCACTTAATACTCGTTCATCCATCTCTTTGATGTTGTTTACGTTCTGTGCCATGTTGAAACTTGCGCTGATTGAGAATTTCTTGCCAATCTT
>DEJD01000035.1:0-1988 GCA_002353215.1 Prevotellaceae bacterium UBA2757 | reverse complement strand
ACATTATACCATGAGAGTGAAGAGTAACCTGTTGAACTTGGAATACCGACACCTGTCATAAGAAGATCGCTTGTATTCTTGCGATAGTAGTCAAAGTCAATAGTCAGTTTATCTTCAAAGAAGTTCAAGTTGGCACCAATGTTGAGAGATGTAGTCTTTTCCCAACGAAGGTCATCCAGTTTCATTCCATCTACACTACCATACTGTACGACACTGCCTTTTCCGTAGTATCCGGCACTTGTATTATACTTGTTGAAGTACAGATAGTCTGTTGTTGGAGCACGTCCGTTGATACCCCAGCTGGCACGGATGCCGAACAGAGAGATAACTTCTGGCAACCATGAGCGAACAAATTTCTCGTCACTGATGTTGTAACGACCGGAAACACCTGGGAATGCTGCCCATTTGTGTGAAGGACCGAACTTAGAGTTGCCGTCCATACGCATAGAGAATCCTAAATTGTAAATACTCTTGTATGATGCATGAGCATTAAACAGAATATTCTCGTCCGCTGAACGGCTTGTAGAATTAGTCATACCAGAAGTACTCATACCTGCATTTACAGTAGGTGATGTGATACCTGCAGGAAGACCATACAGAGTGTTGCCTTGGCTGTTGTATTTAGATGTGTGCATCTGATAACGAAGTAATGCAGATGCAGACCAGTCTTCGTTGTTGAAGTGTGGAGTGAAGGTAAGTTTTCCTTCTGCACCAATCTTGAAACGATTGCTCTCAGAACTAGAACTTGAGTTATAGTCTGTAGCAGTCCATCCTGTTGCGTTTGCTCCTGTGTTGAGTGAAGCAGGATGCCATGTTGGTGAACTGTTGGCATAGATATCGAAGTCAACATCAGCAGAAAGTGTCAGACGATGCTTGTCAGGATCTTTGCCAAGCAATTCGTATTTCAAAAGGAAGTCAGGAGTAATACGGTAAGTAGATTCTTTCTTCCAAGCCTGATGAGCTATTGCAACAGGGTTGCCGAGATTACGCATAGCTCGCAGATTTACAGAAGAGTAGTTTCCTGTTGTTGGGTCACCTTCAGGGTTCATAATGTAGAACTCACCAGTGTCGTTGCCATACTGATCCTGACGATATACAGCCATGTTTGGTGAAAGTCTCTGTGCGATAGACAACAGGTCGGTGTAGTTCTTCTGGTTGTTAGTGTATGTGAGGGCAAAGTTTGTAGAGAAACGGATGCGGTCACTCACGTCATAGTCAAGAGTAAGACGGGTAGTAAGACGATCGAGTTTTTGCTTGATGATAGAACCTGTCTGGTTGTCGTAACTACCGGAAATACGGAATGTGGCTTTTTCACCACCACCGGTGATGTTGAGGTTTATGTTATGAAGCTTACCGAAATCTGATACTTCCTTAACCCAGTCGGTGTTGTTGTTCCAGTTTTCGTATTCAGCCCATGACTTGTCGTAGTTCAACTCACGCATTGTTGCTGTAGCTGCAGAACTCTGAGAAGGATTGTAGAATTCTTCTTTCATCAGCATGGTGTAGTCGTCACCATTGAGCAGTTTGTAACCCTTTGGCATCCATGTACCGGTAAACTTATATGAAGCATTGACCTTTGTCTTACCACGGATACCACGCTTTGTAGTAATCTGGATTACACCATTTGCACCATAAGCACCCCAAACGGCTGTCGCAGCGGCGTCTTTGAGAACGTCAATCTTTGCGATATCATCTACGTTTACAGAAAGCAATGATGCGTATTGTTCTTCTGTAGCATTGGCAAAGTCGAAACTTTCGTCTGGATTATCAAAAATCTTGTCGTCCACAACTATAAGCGGGTTCGCATCACCATTAATGGTTGTTACACCACGCAGACGCATCTGAGTACCGGCACCAAGGTTACCTGAGTTCGCAACGATGTCGAGACCGGCAATTTCACCTTGCAGGGCTTCGTCGGCAGATGTAAATGCGAGACCTTCCACATCTTCCATGTTGAATGTCTGGGTGGCAACGGTCATTTCCTTTAC
>DEJD01000046.1:14248-14557 GCA_002353215.1 Prevotellaceae bacterium UBA2757 | reverse complement strand
ACGTATGCCATCTGCTGACGCAGAGTGGATATGTTGTCGGGGGTGAGGGTGTGGGAGTCGAGTGTGATGGTGCCCTGGTAGTCGGTAAAACCCAGGATGGCACGCAGTATGGAGGTCTTGCCGCAACCTGATTCGCCACGCAGACATACTATCTCGCCATCGGCTACTGTAAGGGAGAAGTCGGTGACGAGGGGTTTCGTGTCGAATGTTATATTCAGGTTCTGAATGGTAAGCATGGAAGGAGTTAGGAGTTAGGAGTTAGGAGTGAGTGGTTAGCGGTTAGCGGTTAGTGGTTAGCGGTTAGCGAAT
>DEJD01000046.1:2287-14220 GCA_002353215.1 Prevotellaceae bacterium UBA2757 | reverse complement strand
TTTCGTCGGCAACGACTTTGTTTGGTGTGCGGAATGCTTTTTTGTATGCATCAACATAGGCTGCTGGCACATGGAGTGTGGGATATACCCATGACGTTATGGTGTGGGGACCGTCGTGCTTCATTTTTATCCACTCGAACGAGACGTTCTTGAAGGGTGTGAGTTCGTCGGGTGTCCACTCCATATAGTATTCTTCCTGTTCGCCTATGCCGCCATCGTGGAGTTGACATACAGAACGCGGAATGCGCAGGGAACGGACACTGGAGGGGAAGGAATGGTAGCCTATAGAGAGGAGGGAATCAGGCAGGACTACAGATGTAAGGTGGAAACAGCCGTCGAAGACGTAGTCGCCTATCTCGNNGTAGTCGAGATTATATTTGCTGTAGAATGCCTTGTCGGATAGTTTTGTAAGGGTGAGGGGCAGGTAGAGTCGCTGGAGTTGGAAGAGTCCGTCGAACTGATAACAACCCATCGTATTGTCTTCTGTGATGCGGAAGGCATCTTCTCCGAAATTTTTCAGGTAGGCACTGTCGCCGGCTACAATAGAGGCATCGAGAAGGTCGAGCACAAGGATGTCGGAATGGCTGTCGCACGTGTTGAGGTAAGCAAAGTCTTCTGCGTTCATTGTACCGAAGATGCGTATGAAGCGGTGTTGGTCGGCAGGCAGGACGGAGAGTTGCGCCTTCAGTGTGCCGGGAGCGGAGAGACGAACGACGGTCGGTTCGCCATATTGTTCTACAAGTGCCTGTTCTGTTTCCTCATCCATAGAACTGACTGGCTGTCGGTTGCAAGCAAGGACGACAAAGAGGAAAAACAGGGGGGCAAATGCTGAAATAATCTGTTTCTTCATTGTTTTTAAAACTTTCTCTGCAAAGCTACAAAAAAGTTGGAAATTTATCCGTTACTTTGTTGCGATTTTTATCGAGTACAAAGTATTTTTAAGCATTATGCCAAAACTACCACCACTATTCAACCCCTCGAACGATATGGCTCTGGCTGCTGATGTGCGGGAATATACTCCACCGAAACGCATCAGGCTGATGGAGGAACAGCTGCAGGATCTTGCCCACTGCTGGGAGGAGGGTCCCTGGGGATGGAGTATGGCTACGAAGCAGAGGTACTTGAAGATGGGCATCGGGGAGGAGCTGCTGCCGAGCGACGAATGGCTGAAGGAGGTGAGACGACTGGCGAGCAGGGAGTTTTCGTGCCAGTATCTGAAGGAGCTGCTGAAAGCTGTACCCTCGGAACGGCTGCTGGGCAGGGAGATGAGGTTTTGCACGGATATAGACGAGGAGAAAGAAGGCAGGATATACAAGTCGCTGTGGTCGTCGTCGGGCAGAGGTATTTTCACGGCAGACGGACTGAGCAGGGACCATCTGAGGGAGAGACTCGAAGGACTGCTCAGCGCACAGGGAGGATATGTGGAGGACAGGTTTTACGAGAATAAACTACAGGACTGTGCGATGGAGTTTAAGGTGGTGGCAGAGGACAAGGTGGAGTTCTTGGGTTATAGTGTGTTCAAGGCAGAGAGGAACGGCACTTACCAATATAATATTGTGGAGAGTCAGCAGACTCTGCGCAGGATGATAGGTGTGGAGGATGATCTGCTGGAGGCTCTGATTGAGTACCATAAGGTACAACTGGGAAGGACTGCCTACAGGGGATATGTGGGTATAGATATGCTGACGACGGAGGACGGTTGTCTGCACCCTGTGGTGGAAATTAATTTCAGGATGAATATGGGAATTCTGGCTCTGATGCTATATGAGAAGTACGGCAGCAGGGCTAATGTGCAACTCACCCCGATGCGTGAACACGGTTTTGAGGCCGGGGTGAAGGACGGAAGACTCTGTATCGGCTACAAGCCTTGAGGGTTACTTCTTACGTTTTTTCTTGGATTTCTTGGATTTCTTATCTCCCTTCAGGTCACGATTGATGAGCCAGCTTACGTTGAGTTGTTTCAGGCGTGATTCAGCTGCGGGCTGAATGACCTGCTGGAGGGGTTCTGTCTCGTTGCCATAACGGTTGCAGGCTGTGACAGCATAATAACGGAGTCCGCCTGCCCTACCCTTCAGTTCGTAGCTGTTGGTAAGAACGCGAGCTGCCACGAGGTTTTCGGCTAAACGGCAATCGACTGGATATTCGTCGCTGCCATATACATTATAACAATAGGCATCGCCCTGCCAGGAAAGATGTCCGGGTGTGTGGTGCAGGTCGGTAGGCACTGAAGGAAGTACGGCAAACTGCGGCATCCACGTCATGCGGGCTGTGAGTGCAGGGTGACGGAAAAATTCGTCGCGGCAGCAGTCGTAGATCCCTTTTACGTTGTGAGTGAGAAATTCGCTACGGTAGAAGGCTATACCACCAATCTCGCTGCGACGGGCTGAGTGCATCTCGGCACGTACCTGACTGAGAATCCAACGGCCTTCGCGGGGGTCGAGTAAGTAGATGCCAAGACCCGGAATGACGGGGTGTCCGTACTGGTTCTCCTGCCAGTCGTAGAGGAATGGATAGAAGTGGTTTCCCTGGAAGTACATCATAGGGAAAAGCATGTCCTGCAGGTCGTCGCGCAACCACTGGCGAGGGTCTTGGAACACAGCGGAATAGCAGTTCCAGCCTCCTGCGGAATAGCGGCTGGTGTTATCGTATTTGCCGATAGGCGAACTGCTCAACTTAACCCAGGGTTTTATGGCTTTCACCTCATCGTGGATGCGACGCACGATGCGGGTTATGTTCTCGCGTTTCCAGTCGGCAAGTCCGGAGGCACTGCCATGATAGAGGTTATTATCGGAAAACTTAAACTCCTTTTCAGGATAACGGATATAGTCGAGTGAGATGCCATCTACATCGTAGTTTTCGGCTATCTCGCGACAGATGGATGCTATGTAGTCGGCTGTCTTGGGATTGCCCGGCAACATAAACACATCCTTTCCGAAGGTTTTGCAGATGTCGGGACGACGACTGAGTATGCCGCCTCGCCCATATTGTTTCTGTTCGGCATGTTTGCCAAGAGGGATGCACACTACCCATGCGTGGAGTTCCATGCCGCGACGATGACACTCTTCGATGCAGAACTGAAGAGGGTCGTAGAGAGGAGCCTTGCCCGGAGTGCCTGTGAGAGCGCCGTACCAGGGTTCGTATTTAGAGGGATAGAGCACTGCTCCACGCACACGAGTCTGGAAGATGACTGTGTTGATGTTTATCTGCTGATAGTAGTCGAGGATGCGACAGAGGTCGGCCTTCTGCAGTTCGGTAGAGGCTGCATCGTAAGCCCGCTGACGGGGCCAGTCGAGTCCGCTATAGGTAGTAAGCCATACGGCACGGGTTTCGTGTTTGGGCTGCGGGTCGAGCGTCTCGAAGGGCAGAAACTGTGCCTGAGAGGAAACAGGCAGCAGGAGCGTGAAAAGGAGCAGGAAATATGCTAAAAGACGATTGAAATGACTTGTCATAAAACTCTATTTTTTGCAAAGTTAGAAATAATTTACGAATTGGGCGTAATTTAAAATAAATTAAGAATACAAGACGGATGGGAATGGTTATTTTTTTGTAATTTTGCACAGATTATAAAAAAGAGTAAAATGATTTCTTTCATATCAGCTATTTTGTGTCTGATCCTCGGCTATCTGTTTTACGGAAAGCTTGTGGATCGTGTGTTCGGAGCAGACCCTAATCGTAAGACTCCCTGTTTTACATGTCAGGACGGTGTGGATTACATCCCGATGCCTACATGGAAAGTATATCTGATACAATTTCTGAATATCGCAGGTACAGGACCTATCTTCGGAGCCATACAGGGTATTCTGTTCGGTCCGGCAGCTTTCTTCTGGATTGTGCTGGGCTGTATCTTCGGAGGTGCCGTTCATGACTATATGTCGGGGATGATTTCTATCAGAATGAACGGAGCCAGTCTGCCGGAGATTGTCGGTGACAACCTGGGAAACCTTCCACGACTGCTGATGAGAGTGGTGTCCGTAGTGCTGATGGTACTGGTGGGTGCTGTGTTTGTGACTACCCCAGCCGACCTGCTCGGTACGATGATACCCAATAACGGTTTTCTGTTCACCAAGGATTTCTGGATATTGATTATCTTCGGATACTACATCTTGGCAACACTGATGCCTATCGACAAAATCATCGGTGCTATTTATCCTTTGTTCGGAGTGGCTCTGCTCATCATGGCTTTCGGACTGGCATACGGCATATTCACAGAGCCTGGCAATATACCTGAGGTAACTGAAGCTTTCACTAACCATAACCCGAAATCTGCTATGCCGCTGTTCCCGGGACTGTTCATCACCATTGCCTGCGGAGCTGTGAGCGGTTTTCATGCCACTCAGTCGCCGATGATGGCCCGATGTCTGAGAAACGAGAAGTACGGACGTCCTGTGTTCTACGGTTCAATGATTACAGAAGGACTCGTAGCTCTGATATGGGCTGCTGCAGCAATTAAGTTTGCAGACAGTCTGGATGTGGCCGGCAGCACCCCGTACGAAAAACTGCTGAACGCAATGACTATTCCTGAAACAGGAAAGATGTCGCCTGCCCTACTGGTAAATAAGATATGCCATAGCTGGATGGGTGGCGTGGGCGCCGTACTGGCTGTGCTGGGTGTAGTTGCAGCGCCTGTCACTTCGGGAGACACAGCTTTCCGTTCGGCACGACTCATCACTGCCGATTTTCTCCACTACAAACAGAATAAGGTGTATAAGCGCATTCTGCTGTCGCTGCCGCTGTTCGTAGGTTCTGCCGTACTGATGATGATTAACTTCGACGTGCTGTGGAGATATTTTGCATGGGTAAACCAGACTCTGTCGGTGTTCACCCTGTGGTCAATAACCGTATGGCTGGGTCTGCGATGCAGAAGAGACGGGCACTCGAAACTTGAGGTGCTCATCGGACTGATACCTGCATTGTGGATGACTACGATCTGCACTTCGTACATTCTGATTGCTCCGGAGGGATTCGGAATGCATCAGGACTATGCATGGGCGATTACAGGAATTGTAGTAGTATGTTTCTTCGGTAGCTTCCTTTCATGGTACAAAAGAATATAAAGAAATATGTGTGGATGCCACTGGCATTCCTCTGTGTGGGTCTTGCCACATATATATATTATGGTATAACATGGAACGCATGGGTGAAAAACCTGCCTAACATCATTATATATATTATCATTGTGGCAGCACTGACTCTTGCAGAGAAGAAGAAGGACGAGCTGAGGAGAAAACATAATACGAATGTGAATGAATAATAGAAATTCAAAACAATAATAACTAACAACAAAAAGAAAATGAAAAAATTAGCTTTAGTTCTGATGTTTGCCACAATCGGCATTTCAAGTGCTTTCGCACAGTTTGAAAAGGGTAAGAAATATATAGGCGCATCTGTCTCAGGATTTGATATGTCGTATAGCGAAACAACCAAGTTCCACTTCGGACTGGACGTTCTGGGAGGATATATGGTAGCTAAGGACTGGATGGTGATGGGTGAACTCGGTTTTAACTACCACAACTCAGACGCACACGCTTTTTCTATAGGTGCACGCGGACGCTACTACATTGAACAGAACGGTCTTTTCCTTGGTTTTGGAGCTAAGTACCAGCATGAGTGGAAAAGCTACAACGACTGTTTCCTCACTCCTGAAGTAGGATACTGCCTCTTCCTGAACAAGAGCGTGATGCTGGAACCAAGTATATATTTCAATATGTCGATGAGCGACTTCGGAAATAAGAGCCGCTTCGGACTGAAAATAGGTCTCGGCTTCTTCCTTTAAGCCATAATGTTATTAACATAAAAAGAACCAATATGTTATCTGTACTGGAACTAAACGACAAACTCATCGACCTGGCCTTTGCTGAGGACATAGGCGATGGTGACCACACTACCCTATGCTGCATTCCTGCTGACGCCGTGGGAGAAAGTCTGCTGCTCATCAAGGAGGAAGGCATCTTTGCCGGAGTGGAAATAGCCAAGGAGGTTTTCCGCAGGTTTGACCCAACACTGCAAGTAGAGGTGTTCATAAAAGACGGAGCTCACGTAAAACCCGGTGATATAGTAATGTCGGTAAAGGGTAAGGAACAGTCGCTGCTACAGACAGAGAGACTTATGCTCAATATCCTGCAACGCATGTCGGGAATTGCTACAATGACCCACAAGTATCAGCAGGCTCTGATTGATGCAGGTACGAAGACCCGAGTTCTCGATACACGAAAGACTACTCCTGGCATGCGTATGCTGGAGAAGGAAGCTGTGAAGATAGGAGGAGGCATGAACCACCGCATCGGTCTGTTCGACATGATTCTGCTGAAGGACAACCATATAGACTTCTGCGGAGGTGTTCACAATGCTATTTCACGTGCAAAACAATACTGCAAGGACAAGGGTAAGAATCTGAAGATAGAGTGCGAGGTGCGCAACTGGAAGGAACTGGAGGAGGCTCTGCAGGAAGGATGCGACCGAATTATGTTCGACAACTTCACACCAGAAGATACTAAACGTGCCGTAGAACTGGTGGCAGGGAGAGCTGAGACTGAGTCGTCGGGCGGTATCACCTTCGACAATATGATTCCTTACGCCAAAGCAGGTGTGGACTTCATCTCGTTCGGTGCACTCACCCACTCCGTCAAAGGACTGGATATGTCGTTCAAGGCTAAAGGCAGCGACAAACTCATTATAAAATGAGTCTTTGACAATGAGTCTCAACAGACACAATTTCAATAACAGAGAGCGGAAAACAATCATCCTGCTTTCTGTTATTGTCTTTTTTGCAGCAGGTATTTTCTTCCTGAGAGAAAAAATGCCTGCCGAAAAACCTGTAGCTCAACAACAATACAAGAAAACACAGAATCATTACAAAAAGAAGTATCGCAGGAACAGTTACCGATACGAGTATAAGTACAAGTATAAATACAAGTACTACAAGAAAGCTTACAACTCCCTTTACAGCAAAAGGAAAACAAACCCAAACGACTCTACTAACCTGAACGACTCGACAAGACAGAAGAGACATGTATTCGAAAGCAACAAGTTCCGGACTCTCAATGTAGTAGATCTCAATACTGTTGACAGTGCTACCCTATGCAGGATTCCAGGCATAGGAAAAACAATTTCAAGCATAATTGTGACATACCGGAACAGGCTGGGCGGATTCTATTCTACAGAACAACTGCGCGAGTGCAAATACTTCGACGAGGAACTTCTGCCCTGGTTCAAGGTGGACTCTATGCCTAACCTGAGAAAAATCAATATAAACGACGATTCCTTAAAAGTACTGTATAAACACCCGTACATGAGTTACCAGCAAGCCAAGGAAGTGAAGAGGTACAGAAGAATGTACGGAAGAATAAAAGATGTAGAAACTCTGCTAAGAATTAATGTTTTCACCCCTGAGGAAGTAGATAAACTAAAACCATATATCGAATTCTGACCTTTTACCACTTTTCACCGTAAATATAAACAAAATCAGAACAAGAAGTTGTTCCAAATGTAGCGAATTCGAGTATATTGTTCATATTTTATGCAAATTTGTTCTTTTAGTACATAGTTTTAACGTACCTTTGCAAAGGATTTTAAGATTTTAAGGTTAGAACAATGGTAAAATTTTCTGTTAGAAGTATTGCCACTATTTGTTTTGCAATACTTACAATGCCAGTATTGGCTGGAGGATATCAGACTAATACAAATCAGAGTATTTCATTTTTGCGTAATCCTTCACAAGACGCTGTAATAGGCATCAGTTCTTTGTACAACAACCCTGCAGGTACCGGTTTCCTTGCACCTGGTTTCCATATGGCTATCGGAATTATGAATGTACACCAGGACCGTGACGTAACAGCCACTTATTACCCATTCTCTTTCGGAGCAGCGAATAATGGAGCCGTAAAAAAGACTTTCGAAGGTAATGCCGATGCACCAATCCTGCCATCACTGCAGTTTGCCTATAACACAAAGGACAGTAAATGGTCGTTCAGTTTTGACTTCGGACTTGTCGGTGGTGGCGGTAAGTGTCAGTACGATAATGGTCTGCCTTCATTCGAAGCATCTGTTGCAGCTCTCTCTATGATGGCATCAGCACTAAGTCAGGGGGAATTCAAAAACGGATACAAATTTGACACTTTCATGCGCGGACGTTCTTATCAGTACGGTTTTCAGTTCGGTGTGGCACGAAAGTTCCTCGACAAAATTAGTATATACGGTGGTTTGCGACTGATTTATGCTACTAACAATTATTTCGGATATGTAAAGAATATTCAGTTGCTGACAAAAGACAATAATTATGCTACCGCTCGCCAGTGGATAAACACTCAGCACACATATCTGCAAAAACTGACAGATGCCGGATATATTACATCTGCTGAAGCTAATGCCAAGCATGCAAAGGTTGACGAACTGGGTTACCAACTGTCTGACCTGACTGGAAACATAGGTTTGAACTGTAACCAAGCCGGATGGGGGCTGACTCCTATCATCGGTATTGACTGGAAAATCAACGATCACTGGAATCTGGCTGCAAAATTCGAGTTCAAGACTCGCCTCCGCCTGAAAAACGAAAGTTACAACGAGAACACAGCCGGACACGGACTGGACAAGTATAACGACAAACAGACTATCTCGGAGGATATACCTTCAATCATGGCAGTAGGTGCTATGTACTCGCCAATAAAGGCTGTAAGAATTAATGGAGGTTTCCACTTCTATTGGGATAAACAGGCAACAAAATATGGTGACGAGAACAAACTGCTGAACGGAGGTACATGGGAAATTACTGGAGGAGCTGAGTGGGACTTCACAAAGGGATGGACCATAAGCGGCGGTTGGCAACATACTCACTACCCCAACACCGATGCCTATATGCGAGACATCTCGTTCGTAACAAACTCTAACACTTTCGGATTCGGAGTGAAATGGCAAATCAATTCTGTAGTTGCCGTTGAAGCAGCTTATTTCCAAACTCTATACAACACATACAAACGTACACAAGAGGACTATAACGGACTCGCCGCCACAGCAATCAAAGCAACAGGACAGACTCTGCCTGCAGGAGTTTCAGCACCACAGGCTCTCGTGGCTAAGGGTATCATTCAGAGTGTTGACCAAGTTGCAGGCACAGATCAGTTTGACAGAACAAACAGAGTATTCGGTGTAGGTGTGACTCTTGATTTTTAAAAAAAGTACTCACACACAACTGTTTTGCTTATTTAACAAAACTGATAAATTACACATATTATATATATATAAAGGAAGGAGGATTTTTCAAAAATTCTCCTTTTCTTTTTATAATTTAAATAAAAAGCCGTACCTTCGCAGCGTGAAATCGTTAATAAACGACACTTTTCATGTATATTAGGCAAATAATAGGTGCCCTTGAAGATTTCGCTCCTTTGGCCCTGCAAGACAGTTACGATAATGCCGGATTGCAGATTGGACTAGCAAAGGATGCAGAGACGTCAGGGGTTTTATTGTGTCTTGACGTCACAGAGGATGTCATAGACGAGGCTATTGCATTAGGCTGCAACATGATCGTAAGCCACCACCCTCTTTTGTTCGCACCACTCAAATCGATTTCAGGAAAAAACTACATTGAGCGCTGCGTAATGAAAGCAATAAAAAATGATATCACCATATACGCCGCACATACAAATCTGGATTCGGCACGAAATGGAGTAAACTATAAGATTGCAGAAAAAATCCAATTAACAGACATTGAATGGCTGGCGCCAAAAGAAGGAACAGATGCAGGGGAAGGAATCATAGGTGCATTTGACAAGCCTGTGACAAAAACAGATTTTCTGCAACTCATAAAACAAACATTCAACGTAGAAGCCTTACGATATAACGACTGGGAAGGCAACACCATCAGAAAGGTGGCCGTTTGCGGAGGAGCAGGCAACTTCCTCATCCCCACTGCAATTAAAAAAGGATGCGATGCCTTCATTACTGGAGAAATCGGATATCACAGGTTCTTCGGACACGAAAACGAATTGCTACTTCTCGAACTAGGACATTACGAAAGCGAGAAATATACAATAGAAATTCTGCACGATATTATAAAGAAGGCAGACAAAAACATACCTGTTTACAAAACTAATAAGAAAACTAATCCAATAAACTATTTATAATTTATGACTAAGAGAAAAGAAACTGTATCTACTGAAATGTCGGTAGAGGAAAAACTGAAAAACCTTTATCAGTTGCAGTTGATGCTGTCTGAAATCGACAAGATTCGTATTCTGCGTGGAGAACTCCCACTCGAGGTGGAAGACCTGGAAGACGAAATCGAAGGTCTCAAGACACGTATCGAGAACACTCAGAAAGATGTAAGCGATCTACGTTCTCGTATCAACGAGATGAAAACAAAAATAGAACTTGCATCTCAGCAACTGGCTAAATACAAAGAACAGCTCGACAACGTAGCAAATAACCGCGAATACGACCTGCTGAACAAAGAAATAGAATTCCAACAGCTGGAAGTTGAACTCTGCAACAAACGCATCCGCGAAGCTACAGCACAGGAAAAGAGCAAAGAAGAGTACCTGGAGAAGAACCAGCAGATTCTGGAAGGACGTAACCAAGACCTGGAAATAAAGAAAAACGAACTCGACGAAATTATCGCCGAAACAAAAGCTGAGGAAGAGAAACTGCGCGAGAAATCAAAGAATCTCGAACTCTCTATCGAACCACGCTTGCTCCAGGCATTCAAACGAATCCGCAAGAACTCACGCAACGGACTCGGTATCGTATATGTACAACGTGATGCATGCGGCGGATGTTTCGCTAAGATTCCACCACAGCGCCAACTAGATGTACGCATGAGAAAGAAAATCATCGTATGCGAGTATTGCGGACGTATCCTTATCGACCCAGAACTTGCCGGAGTGCAAACTACACCTGTTCAGGAAGAAAAAACAAAGAAGAAGATTGGCAGACGTAGTAAAAAGGACGAAAAAGAGGAAATTTAGCCCAAAAAATCGAAAAAATAGTACATTATAGCAAAAAATATAAAAAAAATATAAAAAAAATTTCTTAATGTAAAACTATTTTTTCTACCTTTGCGACGAATTTAAAGTAAAATTTAAAAATAAATAGTGATTCTAATCAAATCGGAAACACATAAATAACTGAAACTGTATAACAACATTTCAAAATTTTATAAACTTTATTATTAACAAAAACTTAAAAGACATGAAGAGATTTTTCTTGAGTTTTGCCATTGCTATGGCAACAGTTTTAAGCGCAAGCGCTGAAACAGCTCTCGTAGCTCAGAAGCCATTTGACAACATGTACATCGGTATCGGCGGTGGCGTAGCTGCTCCATTGAGATTAAAGAAGATTTTCCCTCTCAATCCAACAGCTTCAATTTTTATCGGTAAGCAGTTTACTCCAGTTTGGGGTGCTGAAATCGAAGCTACTGTATATTTCGGTTCTAACCAGTACGATCCAGACACTAAGTCTAGCTACCGTTTCAACCAGACTGCAAACGGTTACAAGACTATCGTTCGTGGCCACTACTTGGGTATCAACGGAACTTTGAACCTCTCTAACCTCTTCGGTGGTTACAAGGGCACTCCACGTCCATTCGAAGTTGGTTTAGTAGCAGGTCTTGGTTGGATCCACACTTACGCTCCAGGTCAGAAGATGAAGTACAACCACAACATTGGTATCAAGACTGGTATTGACCTCCTTTTCAACCTCGGCGAAGCTAAGGCTCACACAATCCGTATCCAGCCAGCAGTTGACTGGGCTAAGAACGGTTCTAGCGCTGATGGTGCAACTAAGTTCCCACTTCGCTCTAAGTTCGCTCAGCTCCACATCACTGCTGCTTACATCTACCACTTCGGTACAAGCAACGGAACTCACTACTTCAAGATGTATGATGACAGCGCTCTCCGTGCTGAAATCGCTCGCCTGAACGACGAACTCGCTAAGAAGCCAAA
>DEJD01000046.1:1315-2246 GCA_002353215.1 Prevotellaceae bacterium UBA2757 | reverse complement strand
CTGCAGTTGCTGCTACAACAGTCGTAACATTCGCACAGGGTTCTTCTGCTCTTACTGCTGAAGCTAAGGCTGACCTCGACAAGGTTAAGGGTAACGTTGAAATCGTTGCTACTGCATCTCCAGAAGGTAACTCTGCTTACAACAAGAAGCTTTCTCAGAAGCGTGCTGACGCTGTTGCTGAGTACCTCAAGAGCAAGGGTGTTACAGTTAACACAGCTGTTGGTCAGGGTGTAACTGGTTCTGCTTCTAACCGTATCGCTATCATCTCTGCAAAATAATTGCAGTCAGATATAACAAATGAAAGGGCGTGCTTCAAAGCATGCCCTTTTTTTATTTCTTTTCTACAGAAAGGATAACTACATGTCTATTATTATGACAGGACTAACTGCAAGTCTAATACAACACTACTCCCCTATAGATCCGTGTAATTTGGTATATCCTCCAAAAACACATATTGCTGCTTCTCGTAATCCATTTTACAGCAATAATGACTGAGACCATTACTAACAATAAGATAGTCCACACGAAGCACCATATTATATCGACATATCTGATCAAATACCTTTTGCGTTATTTCTACGTCAGGACGCTTATATTCTATTACCAGACGTGGTACCAGACCTTTTGAATACAAAACGCTGTCACAACGCTTTTTTACGCCATTTAGACATATTCCAACCTCATTTGCCATGAGAGTAGGATTATACCCTTTATAATTAACCAGAAAATGTATGAAATTCTGTCTGACCCACTCTTCCGGCGTTAAAGCAACATACTTTTGACGCAGAACGTCAAAAATCTTCAGTTCTGAACCATTTTTAGTGATTTTTGCCTTATATGTAGGTAAATTCAGTTGCTGCATTTCTAATATTTTCATACATTTGCAAATGAATGCAAATATAAGCATATTTCTCTGTTTAAAACAGCTATT
>DEJD01000046.1:0-1224 GCA_002353215.1 Prevotellaceae bacterium UBA2757 | reverse complement strand
CCTATTTATCTGCTCATGGGAGATGAATCGTACTACATCGACCGTATATCTGAATATATAGCAGACAATATCCTGTCAGATAGCGAGCGCGATTTTAACCTGCAAATTATATATTGCACCAAAGAAACAAAAGTAGTAGATATCATCAATTCTGCTCGCAGATACCCTATGATGAGTGAATATCAGGTGGTAATTGTTAAAGAGGCGCAGAATTTGTTAAAAATAGAAGAGCTTGCCACATATGCAAAAAACTTCTTAAAGACCACAATTTTGGTAATTTGCTACAAAAACGGCAACCTCGACTCAAAAAAGAAATTTGTTGCTGCCATCAGCGAAGTTGGTATTGTTTTTGAAAGCAAAAAACTACGCGAAGGTATGCTTCCTTCATTCATCAACGACTATCTGAAGCGAAAACAAATTACCATTGACCAACAAGCCACAATGATGCTTGCACAATACATAGGTTCCGACCTTAACCGTATTGCAAGCGAACTGGACAAACTTGCCATAGCACTTCCTCCAGGCTTCAAACAGATTAACACCTCAATTATAGAGAAAAATATAGGAATAAGCAAGGAATTCAACAACTGGGAACTTCGTACATCCCTTGTAAACAGGGACATCTTTAAAGCAAATCAAATAATCAACTTCTTCGAAGCAAATCCTAAAGAAAATCCTGCAAGCATGACCGTTGCAACATTATTCACATTCTTCTCTAATATAATGCTTGCATATTATTCGCCTGATAAGACTACCAGAGGACTCATGGAGCAGCTTGATCTTAAAGCTGAATGGCAATTGAAGGAATACACCCAAGCAATGCGTACATACACAGCCATGAAAACTATGCAGATAATAGGTAAAATAAGGGAAACCGACTGTAGGTTAAAGGGTGTAGGCAAAGGGAACACATCAGATGGCGACATTATGCGAGAACTCATATACTTTATACTACATTAGAAATAATCTTACAAAATACATAACAAGTTATAAAGCTAAACAAGCCTCCCTGGAATTATGATTCACGGGAGGCTTATATTTTTATTAGAAAAGACGATCCTGAAAAGAATAAACTATTTTTTGTTCATGAAAAAATGACTAAAAAGAAGAATACATTTTTAAAACAGGTGAAAAATGCATAAAATGGAGCATTTTTTTAAGAAAGAAATGGACTAAACAGAGTATTTATTAGAAAAGAAAAAGCATACAAAAATTTTTAAGCAG
>DEJD01000052.1:3130-3420 GCA_002353215.1 Prevotellaceae bacterium UBA2757 | reverse complement strand
TACTTTCCTGTCTGCAGATATTTAAAGAATATGTCGTTGGCATTATTAGCTGCAATAAATCGCTTTACAGGCAGTCCCATACGTTTGCCAAAGAGGGCAGAACATATATTACCGAAGTTGCCAGAAGGAACACAAACGACCATTTCATCGGCCTTTCCCAGTTTTTTCATCTGTGCATAGGCATAGAAATAATAGAATGCCTGAGGGAGGAAACGGGCTACGTTGATGGAGTTGGCGCTGGTCAGTTTCATGTGGCGGTTGAGTTCTTCGTCCATGAAGGCATTCTTCAC
>DEJD01000052.1:2429-3059 GCA_002353215.1 Prevotellaceae bacterium UBA2757 | reverse complement strand
AACTGACATTCCTGAATAGGACTTACCTTACCCTTCGGATAGAGGACATAAACATGAATGCCATCGACTCCGAGGAAGCCGTTGGCTACTGCAGAACCTGTGTCGCCACTGGTTGCCACAAGCACATTTACCTGAGCTCCCTCACCCTCTTTCTTCAGGAAATACTGAAGGAGACGCGCCATAAAACGTGCACCTACATCCTTGAATGCGAGTGTGGGACCGTGGAAGAGTTCGAGTGAGTAGATGGTATCGGTTACCTTCACACAAGGGCAGTCGAACGCAAGTGTGTCGTAAACAATCTGCTTCAGCGAAGCAGCATCTACATCCTCACCAAAGAAAGCATCAGCTACTGTATAGGCTATATCCTGGAAAGACATCTTATCGATGTTATCGAAGAAGTCCTTTGGCAGCGGTTTGATACGTTCGGGCATATAGAGTCCCTTGTCTTCAGCCAGTCCTTTCACTACGGCTTTCTCCAAAGTGGCTATGGGAGCCTTTCCATTTGTACTGTAATATTTCATTTTTCTGTTATTTTATTTCCATAAGTGCACGGATGAATCCGTCTTTTTCCAATGTGCCATAAACACCCTGGCGGCAACTGTCTTCGTCGAACGTCTGAACTCCATCGGC
>DEJD01000052.1:1808-2359 GCA_002353215.1 Prevotellaceae bacterium UBA2757 | reverse complement strand
ACAGGTGTAGGATGGTCGGGCAGGACAGCGATGCATACAGGTTCCATAGACTCTGTTGCTGTACCCTTTCGTCCCCAGTCCTTCACTGCCTCGTAGATAGGTTTGACGGCACGTTGGTCGAGATATTCTACCGTTTTTATTTTCAAATCGCGATCACCCTCATGCCCAGCCTCATCTGATGCTTCGATATGAAGATATACGAAGTCATCGGTCTTCAGGGCATCGATAGCTGCCTGAGCCTTACCCTCGTAGTTGGTGTCGTAGAGTCCGGTTGCGCCAGGCACGTTGATGACACGAAGACCAGCCAGCGAACCGATGCCGCGAATCAAATCGACAGCTGTGATGACAGCACCGCGACGGATTTGCGGGAAGGTCTGGGTGAGAGGTACCATATGAGGACGATACCCGCCTGCCCAAGGCCAGATGCTGTTGGCAGGGTCTTTCCCCTCAGCGATACGCTGCTGATTGAAAGGATGGGCAGCAAGCAACTGCTGCGATTTCACAATGAGTTCATTTATCAGGTCAGCTGTCTGCTGAGCAGAGAGTCGTGT
>DEJD01000052.1:1202-1801 GCA_002353215.1 Prevotellaceae bacterium UBA2757 | reverse complement strand
CGCCACGGTTTCATCGGCACATCATGAGGCGGAGTACATTTTATATACTTGCTACCTCCATTAATAACCAGCAGATGGCGATATTGAATGCCTGTATAGAAATGAACCACGTCACCATACTTGGCAATGATATCCTTGTCGGTGGCAAGATGCTGCTGAAGATACTTTATAAGCACATCTGCCTCAGATGTCTCGAGACGACCGCATGAGTGGTTCTTGATATGGTCGCCCTCGATGCATATGATATTACAGCGGATTGCCATATCATCGGGAGCCAAATCGACTCCGATACTGGCGGCTTCGAGTGGTCCGCGCCCCTCATATACTTCATTCTGATCATACCCGAGGATAGCACTGTTGGCTACTTCGCTACCGGGATGGAACCCATCCTGAACGGTCTTCAGCATACCTGTGCGCCCCATGCGTGCCAACATATCCATATAAGGAGTGTCGGCATACTGGAGTATGGTTTTATTTCCCAGTGACTCGATAGGCCAATCGGCCATTCCATCGCCTAATATAATGATGTGTTTCACTGTCTCTGATTAAATGTTGGCAATTGACATGATGTTGGCAAATACACCTGCTGCAGTTACAGC
>DEJD01000052.1:905-1033 GCA_002353215.1 Prevotellaceae bacterium UBA2757 | reverse complement strand
AGTTCTGGAAGACGTTTCCAGAAATCATCAAGGCTACCCTCGAAATACTCATCAGGTACGAACAGATGTTTCTCTACATCAGCCTGTTCTACCTTATAACCAGCCTCACGGGTAAGGATAACGAGTTT
>DEJD01000052.1:469-765 GCA_002353215.1 Prevotellaceae bacterium UBA2757 | reverse complement strand
GTTCCTGAAAGGATAGCTTCAATCTTGAGAATCTTATCACCAGAGTTGCAGAGGTCGTTGATAGTACCGATGATAGGCAGGCCGGCACCTACGTTTGTTTCGTAGCGATACCAAACACCTTTATCGCGGGCAGTCTGCTTGAGTCGGGCATAGTTATCATAATCGCTTGAAGCAGCAATTTTGTTAGCTGCAACGATTGAGATATTGTGTTCGAGCAGAGTCTGATAGAGTGATGCAATTTGCTTGCTGGCAGTACAATCGACGAATACGGCATTGAATATATTCATATTGATGAT
>DEJD01000052.1:195-395 GCA_002353215.1 Prevotellaceae bacterium UBA2757 | reverse complement strand
TCGATTCCCTCACGATCCTGTACGAAGTTGTCAACATCGGAAATACCAACTACGTTGAGTTTCAGACGTTTCTTCTGCATGAGAATCTGCTGCTGAGTGCGAATCTGCTCGAGAAGCATACCACCCACAGTTCCGATACCGCAAAGGAAGATGTTGAGTTCCTTGTATTCTGAAAGGAAGAACGAATCGTGGAGTACGTT
>DEJD01000052.1:0-170 GCA_002353215.1 Prevotellaceae bacterium UBA2757 | reverse complement strand
CGAAGAGCCTTACCCTCGACTACAAACGATATGTTTGTTTCAGAAGCTCCCTGTGCACAAGCAATTACTGAAATACCGCTGCGTCCGAGTGTTCCGAAAAGTTTTCCAGCGATACCTGGAGTATGCTTCATGTTTTCACCAACGATAGCGATAGTAGCCAAACCACTCTC
>DEJD01000003.1:1921-5071 GCA_002353215.1 Prevotellaceae bacterium UBA2757 | reverse complement strand
TGGTTGTAAGGTTCAATCACCTCGCGCTTGAGCTGCAACTCCAGTTCTTCATCAGACTTGTCACGAGCCCACAACTCGTTAGGCACGATGATAGCACAAAGACGGTCGCCATCCTGGCACACACCCACTTCCTTCACCATATCCTCATAACCCTCAATCTTATATTCTATCTCAACCGGATTGATATTCTTTCCGTTCGAAAGCACGATAATTTCCTTCGTACGACCAGTAATAAATATGTGTCCCTCAGCATCTGTGTGAGCTACGTCTCCTGTATGGATATAACCCTCTGAGTCAATTACCGCAGCAGTCTCCTCCGGACGGTTGTAATAACCCATCATGAGGTTAGGACCTTTGGCACAAAGTTCACCATCTACATATTTTACTTTTACTGAAGGCATCGCCTTGCCCACACTGCCCGGTACAAGTTCGCCTGGACGGGTAAAGGAAATCACAGGAGCCATCTCTGTCATGCCGTAACCGTCGAGCAGGTCGAGACCGAGTACCTTCATTCCCTCAGCTACCTCCTTTGGCAAAGCAGCACCACCATTGACACAGAACTGCAAGCGGCCACCGAGTTTCTGGTGTACTGCTTTGAAAATCTTACGGGAAAGTGCTGGATTGTCAGCTTTCTTACATACCCAGAAAAGCAAGCGCGCAATAGGCGAACTATCTATCTTTGCTTTAACACCATTATAGATAGTCTGCCAAAGACGAGGCACACCTATTATAATATGTACGTCACCGGTCTGAAGTGTAGCCATAATGTCGGGACCAGTCATCGAAGGACTGATTGTCACACCCGCTCCGTTAATCATTGGGGCTATGACGGTACCCATGAGCGGAAGGATGTGATGGAGAGGCAGAAGCACAAGACTGCGCACCTCAGGACCAAAGATTGGAACTTCTTCCGACACAGCACGCACATTTGCCAGCATATTGACGAAACTGAGCATTACACCCTTAGGCGTTCCTGTTGTGCCAGACGTATAAACAATAAGTCCCATATCATCAGCATTCTGATAGTAAAGTGTATCAAAACCCTTAACGAGCGGACTTGACATATCATCAACAAGAGAAGGAACAGTAGCCGTTTCGTAATCATCGATTATCAGCATACGGATATTAAGACCGCTCTGCAGAATGGCCTGACGCATCACGTCTGCTTTCTTCTTCGAAGCCCACACATACTCAGGAGTACAGTCGCGAAGTATATATTCTACGTCACTTACCGTTGACATAACATCAACCGGAACAGGAACTCCGCCAGCAACCCATGAAGCATAAAGAGCATAAATCCAACCTTCACGGTTCTCACTGAAAATAATGGTTTTCGTACCCCTACTCTGCTTTGCGGCATCTACGAAAGACTGAACACGAGCAAGCATCTCAGAAAAGCTGACACGATGCTCTCCGGCAATTATCGCAACTTTGTTTAGATCCTTTATCATAACGATTCTGAATAATTTGCCGCGAAGTTACGAATATATTTTCAGATACTTTTACATTTTATTTAAAACATTTTTCTTACATTTGCGTTCTAAACTATAAAGAAACGAAGAAAATGATGACAGTAAGACTCACAACCTGCAACACTTCGTTCGAGGCTCATGTGCTGAAAACAGCACTGGAAGCAGAAGGCATTCCGTCAGCTCTGCACAACGAGAATATGACAAATCTGTACGGCGGACTTATCTCAGCCTTCACTGGTGTGGATATCTTCGTTTACGAAAAAGACCTGGAACGTGCAAAGAAAATTTTGAACGAAAACAACAACAACGAAAACCAATAATAGCATGAAAAGAATCACTACCCTGCTGCTGACTGTAATGCTGAGCTTGGCAGCTCTGGCACAAAATGCCGAAAAATTGTATAAAGAAGGTAAAATTCTCTACGACAAGGAGAAATACACTGAAGCTATAGCAAAACTGAAGCCTGCAGCCGAACAAGGACACAAAAAGGCGCAGTACCGCATGGGACGCATCTACCAGAAGGGATATGGTGTACCGAAAGATCATGCAAGAGCTGTGTCTTGGTATGAAAAAGCTGCCGCTCAGGGACATGCAAAATCACAGTACCGTCTGGCCAAATGCTACATGGAAGCCAAAGGTGTGAGAGAAGATAAAGCAAAGGCAAAAGAACTGCTTCTGAAGGCTGTCAACGACAAAGAACACGGGAAGGATATACTTGCCGACATCAAGAAAGATGCCAAGAGCGGAGACGACGATGCAAAAGCTATGCTTAAGCTTATAGGGAAATAAGAAAATTGTGCAAAAGTGGTAAAAAATGCTATTTTTGCACTTTTTTCATTTAACAATTTGGAATATACAATTAAAAAAACTACTTTTGTCAACGGATTTCAAATCTATCATTTTCTCGACAGAATCATTTTATAAATAACCTTATTAAAAACAATTATTAGATTATGGCTCAAAAAAGAGTTTACACCTTCGGTAACGGACAGGCTGAAGGTAACGCTTCAATGCGAGAAGCACTTGGTGGCAAGGGAGCTAACCTTGCTGAAATGAACCTTATCGGTGTACCAGTGCCTCCAGGTTTTACAATCACAACTGACTGTTGTAACGAGTACTACAAAGTAGGAGAAGAGAAAATAAAGGAACTCCTGCAGGACGAAGTAAATGCAGCTGTTAAGCACACTGAAGCACTGATGAACTGCAAGTTCGGTGATGTTAAGAACCCACTGCTCGTCAGCGTTCGTTCTGGTGCACGTGCATCAATGCCTGGTATGATGGATACAATCCTCAACCTCGGTCTGAATGACGAAGTAGCTGAGGGTATGGTTCAGAAGACTAACAACCCACACTTCGTTTACGACTCATACCGCCGTTTCGTACAGATGTACGGAGACGTAGTTATGGGTCTTAAGCCAGTAAACAAGGAAGATATCGACCCATTCGAGGAAATCATCGAGAAGGTTAAGGAAGAACAGGGTGTTACTCTGGATAAAGACCTTTCAGTTGATTCTCTGAAGAAGCTCGTTAAACTCTTCAAGGCTGCTATCAAGGAACGCACAGGACAGGAATTCCCAACAGACCCAATCGTACAGCTCTGGGGCGCTATCTGCGCTGTATTCCGCAGCTGGATGAACGAACGCGCTATCCTCTACCGTAAGATGGAAGGTATTCCTGA
>DEJD01000003.1:1634-1889 GCA_002353215.1 Prevotellaceae bacterium UBA2757 | reverse complement strand
GTATTCGGTAACATGGGCGACACATCTGCTACAGGTGTTTGCTTCTCACGCGATGCAGGTAACGGTGAAAACCTCTTCAACGGTGAGTACCTTATCAACGCACAGGGTGAAGACGTTGTAGCTGGTATCCGTACCCCACAGCAGATTACTAAGATCGGTTCACAGCGTTGGGCTGAACGTGCAGGCATCTCTGAGGCAGAACGTGCTGCTAAATACCCATCAATGGAAGAGGCTATGCCAGCTCTCTATGCAGAA
>DEJD01000003.1:0-1586 GCA_002353215.1 Prevotellaceae bacterium UBA2757 | reverse complement strand
CAGGAAGGAAAACTCTGGTTCCTCCAGACTCGTAACGGTAAGCGCACAGGTACAGCAATGGTTAAGATTGCTATGGATCTCGTACGCGAAGGACTCATCGACGAGAAGACTGCTATCATGCGTTGCGAACCTCAGAAACTCGACGAACTCCTCCACCCTGTATTCGACAAGGATGCTCTGAAGAAGGCAAAGGTAATCACTCAAGGTCTGCCAGCTTCTCCAGGTGCTGCTTGCGGTCAGATTGTATTCCATGCTGACGATGCACAGGAATGGCACGCAAACGGTCACAAGGTTATCATGGTTCGTATCGAAACAAGTCCTGAAGACCTCGCAGGTATGGCTTCAGCAGAAGGTATCCTCACAGCTCGTGGCGGTATGACATCTCACGCAGCAGTTGTTGCTCGTGGTATGGGTAAGTGCTGCGTATCAGGTGCAGGCGCTATCGCAGTTGACTACAAGGCTAAGACAGTAGAAATCGAAGGCGTTGTTTACAAAGAAGGCGACTTCATCTCTCTTAACGGTTCTACAGGTCAGGTTTATGCAGGCGAAGTTCCTACAAAGGCTGCTGAACTTTCAGGCGATTTCAAGGCTCTCATGGACCTCTGCGACAAATATACAAAACTGCAGGTTCGTACAAACGCAGATACTCCTCACGATGCAGAGGTTGCTCGTGCATTCGGCGCAAAGGGTATCGGTCTTACACGTACAGAACACATGTTCTTCGATGACCAGAAGATTGTAGCTATGCGTGAGATGATTCTCTCCGACACAGTTGAAGGTCGTGAGAAGGCTCTTGCAAAACTCCTTCCTTACCAGAAGGCAGACTTCTACGGAATCCTGAAGGCTATGGACGGACTCCCCGTAAACATCCGTCTGCTCGACCCACCACTCCACGAGTTCGTACCACACGATCTTAAGGGTCAGCAGGAAATGGCTCAGGCTATGGGCGTTGACATCAAGGTTATCCAGCAGCGTGTAGCTTCTCTTGCAGAGAACAACCCAATGCTCGGTCACCGTGGTTGCCGTCTGGGTATCACATTCCCTGAAATCACAGCTATGCAGACTCGTGCTATCCTCGGAGCTGCTTGCCAGTTGAAGAAGGAAGGTTTCGACCCACACCCAGAAATCATGGTTCCACTCATCGGTATCCTCTACGAGCTCAAGCAGCAGAAGGAAATCATCCAGAAGGTTGCTAAGGAAGTATTCGCTGAGGAAGGCGTTGAAATTCCATTCGAAATCGGTACAATGATTGAGATTCCACGTGCTGCCCTCACAGCAGATAAGATCGCTAAGGAAGCTGAGTACTTCTCATTCGGTACAAACGACCTTACCCAGATGACATTCGGTTACTCACGTGACGATATCGCATCATTCCTCCCTGTTTATCTCGAGAAGAAGATCCTGAAGGTTGACCCATTCCAGGTACTCGACCAGAACGGTGTCGGACAGCTCATCAAGATGGCTGTAGAGAAGGGTCGTGCAGTTCGTCCAGGCATGCGCACAGGTATCTGTGGCGAGCACGGAGGTGAACCATCATCAGTTAAGTTCTGCGCTAAGGTAGGCATGAACTACGCATCATGTTCTCC
>DEJD01000029.1:13662-14260 GCA_002353215.1 Prevotellaceae bacterium UBA2757 | reverse complement strand
AATGTCGTCACTGCGCGGTTTGATAATTGGTTGGCGGTTAGAGGTTAGCGGTTAATTATTTTATCACTACTTTCTTTGTTTCTCCGTTGGAGAGTTTGTAGATGTAGAAGCCTTTGTGGACGGTAGGTTGCTGCTGTCCTGCTGCGTCGTATATCTGCACTGGGGCGGAGTCGCCGGCTGAGAGCTGACGAATGTCGTCGGCCAGGTGGGTTACCTTGATGGTAAAGGTCTGGTCGGGCTGGGTGGTGAGTGTGTTGTCGCCTGATTTAGAGAGTTCGATGATTCTCAGTTTTCCGGTGTATTCGCCACTGGCTACGTTTAATTCACATGCTATCGGGGCAGTGAGGAGGGAACCGTCCTGAGAGAATGGTGCGTTGTTTTCTGTATCGATAAGTGCGAATTTCAGAAGGGTTGCCTGTTGTTCTTTGGATGCAAGGGTCTGCGAGGTGCCTTCAGCTGCTGAACCTATCTGCGGCAACTGAAAATAGAATCCTTCCGGCAGTTCGATGTACATTCCTGCTGCATTGAAATGTTTTGCATTCGAGAGGTTTATGGTCAGCGTGGCAGCACTGCCATCTTCAATGGTCAGGTCGGAAAC
>DEJD01000029.1:7651-13616 GCA_002353215.1 Prevotellaceae bacterium UBA2757 | reverse complement strand
GTATGATGTCAGTTTCATGTTGCTATGGTTTTTAGGTTTGATATAATGGGAATATTAAAGACTGATGAGGATTCGGTTGTCGGTGAGGGGTTTGAAGTTGGCACCCGGTATGCGGTTTCCGTCGCCGTCGAAGACATGAAGGGTCTTTACCTTGTCGGTGGTGCCGTTTATGTCAGCTGCGAATCGGATGTGGTGTTTTTTTATTGCGGCTACGTCTTCGTTGGTGAGGAAGAGTTCGAGGGTGCCTAACTCTTCATCGTATCCGTAGTCGAAGGTGAGGTCGCGACGTGCATTCCAGAAGTCACCGAAGTCTTCGAAGCTATACATGCCGACTCGAGTGAGGTCGGTCATCTCAACAAGCATTTTCTCGGCAAGCATCTTCCACTTGCGGTTCGGGTGGATGAGCAGGATGGCCGGGGCATAGTTGCCTTGCAGTTTTCCCTGCACTTCGTGCCACATGGCAGGTTTCTCCATCCAGTTGTTTTCGTTGATGGGGTTGGCACTGATGACGTCGGAGATGTGAAGCGGCATTTCGAGTACTCCGTTGAAGTCGCCGTCCCAACTGCGGCCTAAGCGTTCGCGATAGGGGAACTGACTGAGTACGTCGCCTGCTGCGAAACAGGATGCGAAGTCGTAACCACCCATCTGTTCTGCTTCAGGTATGTTGTTGTTCATACAGAGGTGACCAGTGCGGAATGAACGCACATGATTGCCGTGGTCCTCCTCGATAATCTGTTTTGAGAGTACTACTTCAGCCCATGTGGAACCGCCAGTGGAGAGTCCGTTTTCTGTGCCGTCGTTGGCGTGGTGGGTAGTAGCTGCATATTCCTCGCGAGTTACTATGGTAAGCGGGAAACGGTCGGTGACGCTGAAGTCGGGATAGTGGCATATGCTGTGGCTGCCCACTGTGTGTCCGTCGAGCAGGAGAAGACGCGATTTCTGCTTTGTTATGTCGTCGTAGAATGCAGAGAGGTATGGCGAGTCGCGGAAGTAATGAACTGTGAGGAAGTAGTGTGCCTTCAGTTTCAGGTCGCGCTCGTATTCGGACATGTAGAACATAGAGTCGTAGGCTGTGCGGGAGTCGCAGTCGTGAGTAGGAATGATGAGCGACTCGTAGCCGGCCGGGATGGTGAATTTCCATACACTCACACGACGGCTTTTAGTGTAGGCGCTGCGAATGAACAGTGATGTCATGTCGGCTGAGGGTTCGAAAGCGTTGGAGTTGATTCGCTGTGCCTCGAAGTCTTTGTTCAGCTGTGCTCGCTGAACCACATCTCGCCAGAGGTATCCGAAGAGATAAACTGTGCCTTTGCCCAGAGGACGGCGGATGACAGCATTTGTGCCATCATCGAAACGAGCCATTATGTCGGCATTGGCGTCGTCGGTAAGTGTGTAGGCAAAGGTCTTGATGCTTTCGCCTGTGAGTTTCTTGCCCTGTCCGAGCGATGTAGTGCGTTCTTCGGGTTCGTCGATATATTCGAGTTCCTTGTCGCCATAGTGGTCTTCAGCCCAGAGGAGACGATAACGGTTTTTGTTTTGCGAACTGGCAGATATGCCGAAAAGGTCGCGGGCTGCGGCTGTGGCGTCGGTATTGTTGTTCACACTGGTCACGGCTGGAGAGATGAGGATGCCTCCTGCTTCAACCCATTGCTTGAGCTGAACCAGTTCGGCAGCGGTGAAGGCTGTCTTCTTCACTTCAGAAGAAATCAGAATCATAGTACTCTTCTCGAGTGCTTCTTGAAGAGACTGGGTAGTAAAGGAACTGATTCCTGCTACTTCAAGCATGTATTCCGCAGAATAGACATTACGGTTGGAGAGTTCTATTTCAGATGTACGGCTGGTAATGTCGAGCAGACACACCTTCTGTGCTTTCTGGGTAGAGGATGTGTTGATGTAATCGCTGATAGCTGTTGTGATGTCGGTAATCTTAACTGCTGCCTGCTTCTCTGCTTCGCTTTGGGCAACCGGAGCCAAGAGGTAGTCGGTGAGAAGCTGACCGATGTCGGAGAGTGTGGTGTGTTCCTTGTCGGTAAGATTATTCAGCTGTGCTGTTGCAACAGCTGTGATGCAAACGGGTATGCTAAGCAGCATACAGAAGAGTTTCCTTGTATAGAGTCTCATCATCTTTTTTACCTGATTTTTCATTCCGGGTGCAAAGGTACGTATTTTTGTGGAGTTTCAGCCCACATTTCACATTATTTATAGGGCTAAACACAAAACACCCCGAGACTTGATTGGTCTCAGGGTGCATTATCAGAGAATGACAAATTGTAAATTATTCAGTCTTAAACACTAACTTGTCGTCGTCGGCTGTGATGAGGATAGCCTTGTCGCGGTCTATCTCGCCACTCAACATCTTCTTGGAGAGTTCGTTGAGCATCTGTTCCTGGATAGCTCGTTTCACTGGTCGTGCTCCAAACTGCGGGTCGAATCCGACGCGTGCTATGAAATCGACTGCCTTATCATCGACAGATAGGGTGATGCCGTTTTCAGCTACCATCTTAATGACTTTATCTATCTGCAGTTTCACAATCTGACGGATTTCTGCTTCGCCAAGAGCTGTGAATTCGATTATCTCATCTACTCGGTTCAGGAACTCAGGACGGAAGATGTTCATCAAGGACTCACGAGGAGCGTTGCTGGTCATGATGATGATGGTGTTCTTGAAGTTTACTGTACGTCCTTTGTTGTCGGTAAGACGACCATCGTCGAGTACCTGCAAGAGTACGTTGAACACGTCCGGATGGGCTTTCTCTATCTCATCGAAGAGCACTACGGAATATGGTTTTCTGCGCACTGCTTCGGTGAGTTGTCCGCCTTCCTCGTATCCGATGTATCCCGGAGGAGCTCCGACGAGTCGGCTCACGGTATGTTTCTCCTGATACTCAGACATATCTATTCGGGTCATCATCGTTTCGTCATCGAAGAGGTAGTCGGCAAGTGCCTTTGCCAGTTCGGTCTTTCCGACACCTGTAGTACCGAGGAAGATAAACGAACCGATAGGACGTTTCGGGTCTTGGAGTCCGGCACGACTGCGTCGAACGGCATCGCTCACTGCCTGAATGGCTTTGTCCTGACCGATTACACGTTTGTGGAGTTCCGTTTCGAGGTTGAGCAGTTTCTTGCGTTCCGACATCTGCATCTTGCTCACAGGAATGCCTGTCCAACGACTTACTACATCGGCTATGTCGTCGCTCGTCACTTCCTCCTTCACCATAGCATTGCCGTCCTGTGCTTCGGAGAGTTTTGTCTGAATGGTCTTTATGTCTTCCTCCAGATGCTGCAGTTTTCCGTAACGGATTTCAGCCACCTTTGCATAGTCGCCGGCACGTTCAGCCTTGTCGGCTTCAAACTTCAGATTCTCTATCTGCTGTTTGTCTGCCTGGATCTGATTGAGCAGGGCGCGTTCGCCTTCCCACTTCTCCTTCTGCTTCTGTTCGTCGGCTTTTAGAGTTGAAATCACTTTGTTTAACTCCTCAAGCTTGTCTTTGTCGTTCTCACGCTTTATGGCTTCGCGTTCAATCTCCAACTGCTTGATACGACGACTCAACTCATCGAGGGCTTCAGGTACGGAATCGCGTTCCATACGCAGTTTTGCTGCTGCCTCATCCATCAGGTCGATGGCTTTATCTGGCAGGAACCGTTCGGTTATGTAACGGTTGGAGAGTTCTACAGCCGCGATGATTGCCTCATCCTTAATACGTACCTTGTGGTGGTTTTCGTATCGTTCCTTCAGACCTCTCAGGATGGAGATGCTGGAGAGTACATCCGGTTCGTTTACCATAACGGTCTGGAATCGGCGTTCGAGGGCTTTGTCCTTTTCGAAATACTTTTGGTACTCGTCGAGGGTAGTAGCACCGATGCTACGGAGTTCGCCTCGTGCCAGTGCCGGTTTCAGAATGTTGGCAGCATCCATAGCTCCCTGAGTCTGTCCGGCACCTACAAGGGTGTGTATCTCATCTATAAAGAGTATGATTTGTCCGTTGCTTTTTACTACGGCATTGATGACTCCCTTCAGTCGTTCCTCAAACTCACCCTGGTACTTGGCTCCGGCGATAAGTGCGCCCATGTCAAGACTGTAGAGTTGTTTGTCTTTCAGATTGTCAGGAACATCGCCTCGCAGGATTCGTCCTGCAAGTCCCTCTACGATAGCGGTCTTACCTGTACCTGGTTCTCCGATAAGGATAGGATTGTTTTTAGTACGGCGAGAAAGAATCTGCAATATTCGTCGGATTTCCTCATCACGACCTATCACAGGGTCCAGTTTGCCGTTTCGTGCGAGTTCGATAAGGTTGGTAGCATATTTCTCCAGAACCTCACGCTCATCTTGCGGTTGATTTTGTTGATTGTTGATGTTCATAGGTCAAATTTTTTAAGTTAATAATCTGACCACTTCGTAAACAACCGACATTCCACTGGGAAAAATGCGACAATTCGTCACTCGGTGTCTGACAAATTGTCTTGCTCGTCGAAGATAAGGGATAGGGCTGTGGAGAAGAGCAGTTCGGACGGACTGCCGAAGTCTTTCATATCCAACCAATAGGTTGATGCGTTTTCGTTGACTGATTTGTTGACAGTCAGCGAACTGTAGGAGGTGTTGTTCGAGGCATCGGTTACGTGGCAAACGGAAGGGTAGAGTTTATGTCCGTAACCAGCAGCCACAAACTGAGTCATCATGCTCTGACCCATTGAGTTCTCGCCGATGGTGATTACATTTTCTGTGCCCAGAGTCTGCTGCAGAGCGCGGATAAGCCATTCGGCAGCTCCCTGGGTGTTGCCACTCATTATTACATATATGCGTGTGAGTTCGAGACTCTGAACTGTTTTGTCGTAGAAATAAATCTTGTTGTTTTCAGCATAGCGGGAATTCCAGATGGTCTTCAGGAATACTTCTTCTTTCTTTGCTGCAGGTACTATGTAACTGGCAAGGAGTTGTGCCATATCAATGGTTCCGTAGTTGCAGAGGCGAAGGTCGAGAATGAGGTCTTGGGGCTTTTCGGCAATGATTGTCTGCATCTTAGACTTCAGGTCATCTTCAAATTCAGAGCCGTATGAAACCTGTTCGTCGGGGTAGGGAACCAGTCGGGTTGACATCAGATATGCTACTTTTGTATCCTTATATTGAACTACGGTAGCCACAGGGAATGCAGGTTCTATCACTTTCTCCGACGGCGGAAGGTCCACGTCTATGGTGTCGGTCCACACGTATTCTCCTGTCTCGAGTGTGTCGAGATGGTGGAAAGTAATCTTGTGTGTAGTGCCGTTAACGAGATATTTGGTTGCGTTAGACGAGGTGATTCTTGTACCATCGACACTGGAAATGAAAGTGTTACGACTCAATCCTGCATCCGCAGCGGGAGATTCGTCAACTATATATGTGACTCTCGCCATAGAACGGGATGTAGTCTTTGTGGGGTCGGTAACAATTCTGAAATCAATACCATAGGAATCCAGGTGGTTGAAGTTGTTGCGCACATGAGGGTCGGTAGTTACACTGTCAACCAAGATGTAAGACCAGGAATCTGATGTTGAAGCAGAGGATACGAGGGTTTGGAAGAAATTGGTACTTGTCTGAAAGTATTTCTTGTAGTCCTGTTCCTTAATATTGTCACCAAAAAGATATTTATCCTTCATCACCCCGAACATCCAGGTGTTGTGGATAGTAAGAGATTCGTATTCGTGACTTCTGTCCTCGCCCTTGCAGGCAAAAAGAAAGATGAAGGAAAACACGAGAACGGCTGTGCTTCCCCAAGAAAACGAAGGTAGGATATATTGTATCTTATTCATGATGATATGGTTCGTTTTTAATGATTGTCATTGCCCTGTATAGTTGTTCTACGAATATAAGCCGAATCATCTGGTGGGAGAAGGTCATCTTCGACAGACTGATTTTCTCATGTGCCTTGTCATAAACGGCTGGAGAGAATCCGTAGGGACCACCTATGATGAATACCAGACGTTTGCT
>DEJD01000029.1:3629-7589 GCA_002353215.1 Prevotellaceae bacterium UBA2757 | reverse complement strand
TCGTCGAGAAGAACCACATAATCTCCGCCCTGCAACTGCTTGAGAATGAGTTCGCCCTCGGCGGTTTTCTGTTGTTCGGCAGAGAGGGACTTTGTATTCTTCAGTTCGGGAATGGTGATGATTTCGAACGGCAGATAGTGGGTCAGTCTGCTTGAGTAGTCGTCAATCAGGAGGGTGAGTTCCTTGCTCACTGTCTTGCCTACAACTATCAGTGTTGCCTTCATCCCGTTTTATCTTGTTATGTTCTTAATTCCCTTGACTGTCTGCAGTCTCTTGATGAGCTGCTCAATCTGTTTGTTGTCGTCGATCATCACGGTGAGAGTACCTGAGAACAGTCCGTCCTCGCTACTCTGTATGCTGATGCCTCGAAGCACGATGTTCTTCTCTTTGTTGATGATAGAAGTCAAGTTATTCACAATGCCAATATCGTCGTTTCCAACCACATGGAGTGATACGGCGTACTGACTGCTGCCTTTTCCTGCCCATTGGGCACGAATCACGCGGTAACTCATCCTCTCCTTCAGTCGTTCGGCATTCGGACAGTTGGTGCGGTGTATCTTTATTCCCCGGTTGACAGTTACAAAACCGAAGACATCATCTCCGTAGATAGGGTTGCAGCACTTGGCAAGTGAGTATTCCACACCCTTGACGCTATTGTCGATGACAAGTACATCTGCAGATTTCTCCGGCTGAATATCAGATACATTGTGCACAAATCCGTCGGCACTGCGGTTTTCCGTCGAGTATTGGGTAGGATTGTTTTCGCGATCTACCTGTTCCTTGTATTTCTCAACGACATAGGCACTGTCCAACGAACCTTCTGCGATGGCTTTGTAGAAGTCGTTCATCTGTTTGTAGCCCAACTTCTTGACCATCCTCATCAGGGTGCCTTCCTCAGGTTCTATCTTATGGTGCTTGAACTTGCGTTCCAGATCTTCTTTGGCGAAAGCTACGTTCTTGGCTTCCTGTTCGTGCAGACTCTGACGAATCTTGTTTCGTGCCTTGGTGGTTACGGCAAAATTGAGCCAGTCGCGTTTAGGCAACTGTTTGTTGGATGTGAGGATTTCCACTTGGTCGCCACTTTGCAGATGAGTATAGATAGGAACGTTCTTGCCGTTGACCAGTCCGCCGGTACATTTACAACCCACATTCGTGTGAATATGGAAGGCGAAGTCCAAGACGGTAGCTCCCTTCTGCAGTTTGAAGAGGTCGCCCTTGGGAGTAAATACAAAGACTTCGTCAGAGTATAAATCTACCTTAAACTGATTTATTAGTTGTTCGTCGCTTGTTGACTGATTTTCAAGTGCTGAACGTACATCTTTTAACCATTCTTCGAGTTTGGCTCCAGAGTCCTTTACACCCTTGTATCTCCAGTGGGCAGCAAGACCTCGTTCTGCCACTTCGTCCATCCTTTCGGTACGAATCTGCACTTCTACCCACTTTCCTTCGGGACCCATCACTGTGATGTGGAGACTCTCGTATCCGTTCGACTTCGGAACGCTCAACCAGTCTCTGAGGCGTTTCGGATTGGGACGGTACATATCTGTGACGATGGAGAACACCTGCCAACAGTCTTGCTTCTCTTTCTCCAGTTCGCTATCAAGAATTACTCTGATGGCAAATAAATCGTAGATGCCCTCAAACTGACATTTCTGCTTCTGCATCTTCTGCCAGATGGAGTGTATGCTTTTAGTACGTCCTTTTATATGGAATTTGAGTCCTGCTGCTTTCAGTTTTTCCTCTACCGGCTTTATGAAATTAGATATGTAGAGGTCGCGCGATTTGCGGGTCTGACTCAGTTTTTTCTTAATCAGGTAATACACATCGGGTTGGAGATATTTAAGACTCAGGTCTTCCAATTCTCGCTTTATAAGGTAGAGACCCAGTTTGTGGGCAAGAGGAGCATAGAGCACACTGGCTTCCTGAGCCACCTTCCGACGCTCCTCCTCTGTGCCTTTATCCTTTATCTGGCGCATCAGGTTTACTCTGCTGGCAATGATGATGAAGATAACCCTCATGTCTTCGGCAAACGAAAGTATCAGGTCGCGGAAATTCTCTGTCTCTACGACAGGAGTCTTGCCGTAAATCTCGTTTACCTTATTCAGACCGCTGATTATGTTTGCCACTTCGTTGCCAAAGAGTTTTTTGACTGCTGCCAAACTCTTGTTGTCCTTATTCACATAATTATGGAGCATCACAGCGAGCAGACTGGCTCTGTTCAGACCTATCTCCTCAGTCAGAATGACCGAAGTCTGTATGTCGAAGAGTAGGGGGTGGAGTCCGAAACTATTGCGCTGGAACATATCGTTGTCGGCAATATCCTCCAGCAGATGTCTTACTTTTGTGAAGTCATCCGGTTGCAAAGAATCCTCTGCAAGTTCCTGCAAATGGCGGAAAGTGTCTTTCAACTTTTGCCTTTCTTCAGCTGTCAGTCCGATAGTATTCTCCATTTTGGTGTGATTTTGCCGCGAAGTTACGTAATAAATTTTACTTTTTGCTTTATAATTTTTAATTAAGTCGTTACCTTTGCACGAAATTTTATAAAAATTATGCCCAAAATATCAATACGAGGCACGGAAATGCCTAGTTCGCCAATTCGTAAGTTAGCTCCGCTTGCTGAAGCTGCTAAGAAACGTGGCGTACATGTTTACCACCTGAATATCGGTCAGCCCGACCTTCCAACACCGCAGGTGGCAATTGATGCAATTAAGAACATCGACCGCAAGGTGTTGGAATACAGCCCTTCACAGGGATATCGTTCGTACAGAGAGAAACTATGTAAGTACTATGCGAAGTATGATATCAACCTTACTGCTGACGATATCATCATCACTTCCGGCGGTTCGGAGGCTGTTCTTTTCTCATTCCTGGCTTGTCTGAATCCTGGCGATGAGATTATCGTTCCCGAACCGGCATATGCAAACTATATGGCATTTGCTATTTCAGCAGGTGCAGTAATCAGAACTATCGCCACTACCATTGAGGAGGGATTCTCGCTTCCGAAGGTAGAGAAATTCGAAGAACTGATAAACGAACGTACTCGTGCCATCCTTATATGTAATCCTAACAACCCAACAGGTTACCTTTATACACGTAGGGAGATGAATCAGATTCGCGACCTCGTAAAGAAGTACGACCTCTATCTGTTCTCTGACGAGGTGTACCGCGAATTCATCTATACTGGTTCTCCTTATATCTCTGCCTGTCATCTCGAAGGCATAGAACAGAACGTGGTTCTCATCGACTCTGTCAGCAAACGTTATTCAGAGTGCGGAATCCGTATCGGTGCTCTCATCACGAAGAATCCGGAAATCCGTAAGGCTGTGATGAAATTCTGTCAGGCTCGTCTTTCTCCGCCACTCATCGGACAGATTGCTGCTGAAGCTTCACTCGATGCTCCGGAAGACTATTCACGTGAGGTGTATGATGAATATGTGGAACGACGTAAATGTCTTATCGACGGACTTAACCGCATACCTGGAGTCTATTCTCCTATACCAATGGGTGCTTTCTATACTGTAGCAAAGTTGCCTGTTGACGACTGTGAGAAGTTTTGCGCTTGGTGTTTGGAGAGTTTCAACTACGAAGGCGAGACAGTCATGATGGCTCCAGCTTCCGGTTTCTACACCACACCAGGATCGGGAAAGAACGAAGTCCGTATTGCATATGTGTTGAAGAAGGAAGACCTTATCCGTGCTCTCTTTGTGCTTCGTAAAGCCTTAGAGGCATATCCAGGACGGACAGAATGAATTTTGAACTATTCATAGCACAAAAACTTTATTCAGATGATACAGAGGGCGGGAAAAAATATTCTCGCCCTGCTGTTCGTATAGCCCTTGCAGGAATAGCTATCGGCATTGCTGTGATGATTGTGTCGCTATCGGTGGTGCTGGGATTCAAGAGTGAGGTGTCGAACAAAGTGACGGGTTTCGGTTCACACATCCAACTCCTTTCTCTTAC
>DEJD01000029.1:0-3598 GCA_002353215.1 Prevotellaceae bacterium UBA2757 | reverse complement strand
CAGTTTTCCAGAAGTTGATCATGTGCAGAGGTTTGCCCTGAAGATGGGACTTCTGAAGACCAACTCTGATTTCTGTGGATTCACCCTCAAGGGACTCTCTGCCGAGTACGACACTACATTTTTGGCTTCTTCACTAGTGGAGGGTAGTTTGCCACGACCTGATTCTACAAACAACCAATTGCTCATATCGCGCCGTGTGGCTAATCAGCTGCAACTGAAAGTGGGTGATAGGGTGTTTGCCTATTTCCTCTCATCCCAGTCGATGAAAGCCCGCCGTTTCCGTATCTGTGGCATTTTCCAGACAAATATGTCGGAGTATGATAGTTCTTACGCCATGACTGATATGCGCACAGTACAACGACTCAACGGGTGGGAAACGACGGAATCGAGTGGATATGAAATCACTATTCACGATTTCTCAAAACTTTCCGATGTTACACTCAGTATGGCTCAGAAGATAAACAACCATCAGGACAGCAAGGGAGTGGTATATGGCGTATATAGTATTCGCGAGCTGGCTCCCCATACCTTCTCCTGGCTTTCTGTACTCGATATGAATGTCGTCATGATAATAATACTTATGATTTGCGTCAGTGTCTTCACCGTTGTCAGCGGACTCCTTATCATCATGCTCGACAAGATAAATATGATAGGAATATTCAAAGCCCTTGGAGCTACTAATTTCAGCATCCGTCGTGTCTTTGCTAACTTTGCTATTATTCTTGTTGGCAAAGGACTCATCATCGGCAATATAGTCGGTTTTCTGCTATGCTTCCTGCAGCAGTTCTTCCACATAGTCCGTCTCGATGCTTCGGTATATTATATCTCATATGTACCTATTCAGATAAACTATTTGTATATCCTGATTATTAATATCATTACGATAATAATTACTTCGATGGTCATTTTCGGATCGTCCCACCTTATCAGTATTTCCAATCCTTCAAAAACTATGCGCTATGAATAAAATACTTCCCCGTCCAGTTGATGCCCACAAGGGTTCTATGGGACATGCTGCTCTCATAGCCGGTTCCTATGGAATGGCTGGTGCAGCCATACTTTCTTCCAGAGCCTGTCTGCGAAGTGGAGTAGGGAAACTGACACTGCACACTCCGGCATTCAACCTGCCTATAATCCAGACGGCTGTACCGGAGGCTATCGTACATGTAGATTCTGACCAGAAACATTTTACGGAGATATTTCCCACAAATGCTTATCAGGCTCTCGCCATCGGTCCGGGTCTCTCTACCCATCCCGATACAGCCAGAGCTGTCATAGCACAAATCCTGCAGACAACCTGTCCGCTTGTGCTTGATGCCGATGCTTTGAATATTATTGCTCAATCCCCCGAACATATTGACATTCTTCCTCCTACTACTATACTCACTCCGCATAAGGGTGAACTCCACAGACTGATAGGAGAAACTATTTCGGCAGAGGAGGAACTGGAAAAAACTCTCGCGCTTGCACAACGACTACATATCATTATTATAATAAAGGGACCGCACAGTGCCATTTGTGCTCCCGACGGCAGTGTTCATTATAACACCACGGGAAATCCTGGAATGGCTACTGCAGGCAGTGGTGATGTTCTCACAGGCATTATCCTCGGACTCCTTGCCCGCGGACATCAACCTTTGCAGGCAGCACAACTCGGAACTTATCTCCACGGACTTGCTGGCGACCTCGCAGCAGAAAACCTCGGACAAGAATCGCTCATCGCTTCCGATATAATACAATATCTGCCAAAAGCGTTTAAGATTGTTGAAAATTGAAAGTTGAAAATTGAAACTACATATTATTATGAAAAAAACATTCTTTTCCCTATTCTTGAGTCTTCCGCTCATGCTTAGTGCTCAAGTATCAGAATTCCGTCCAGGCATCGTAGCTGACGGAGTAAACTACGTATTACCACGAACAGGAGTACGTGCCGATGTAACTGTGTATAAAACAATCTATACTCCAGGTGAATATGCCCGTTATGCCGACCGCTATATGCACCTGAAGAATATTTCTGCAGAGACACATACATCATACAGTATCAAGTCAATCAATATCTATCAGTACGGCGAACCCGACACACTGAAGTATTACACTATAAAGCTGAAGGATAAATCGGTTGCTCCACTGGCACAACTCACTCCCGAGGGCTTCCTGGTTTCTATTAATACCAATGTGCCTGTTTCTTCTCCTAAGCAACCAGAGACTATTGAAACACATAACAAACTGGATTCTCACCAATACTTCACTTCCGAAATTCTTGCTGCTTCATCATCTGTAAAGATGGCTGAACTTGTAGCTCAAGAGATTATGGATATACGCGAGAGTAAGAATTCAATACGTCGCGGACAGGTAGAGTCTATGCCGAAGGACGGAGCATCATTGAAGATATTGCTCGACGAACTTGACCAGCAGGAGACTGCCCTTATGCAACTCTTTGTAGGTTATACGGATACTATCTCCACTACTGAATCCTATTCTGTTATGCCTGAAGGAAATTTGGAGAAAGTTGTGTTTTTCCGTTTTTCTAAAAAACTAGGATTGCTCGACGATGATGATCTTGCCGGCGAACCATACTATATCACTTTACACGATCTGCATACAGTACCACTGCCAACAGAAGCAGAAGCTAAAAAGCGTAAAATCAACGGAATTGTTTACAACATGCCTTCTATGGCAAATGTACGCATCTTCAATACGCAATCAACAATTTACGATAAAGACCTGCCGTTTCCACAATTCGGAACAATCGATGTGCTTGCACCAACACTCTTCGGAAAGGATGCAACTACAACTGTTACACTCAACCCCGAAACCGGAGCATTAGTGAAAGTAGGGAAATAAAGGTTAAAGGTTAACGGTTAATGGTTAAAGAAGTTTCTTGTTTTTTAGTCTTTATACTATAAACTATAATCTCTAATCTCTAATCTATAAACTTTACTCAGTCCATCCTGTCCCGATAATCTTCGTACTTGAATTGTCGGAATAATTCAAATCGGCCGTCCGAATGCATCATACCTATGCTCGGATGGCTGATTCCGTTAAACATATTTGTCTTCACGGTAGTATAGTGTATCATATCTTCGAAGATTACCTCGTCGCCTATCTTCAGTGGCTTGTCGAATTCCCAAGCAGACATAAAATCCCCAGACAGGCAGGAATTGCCACCAAGTCGGTAAATATTCTCACCCTTGTCTGTGTCGAGTCGCACCTTAGCACCTCTTACAGCTGGATGGTAAGGCATCTCCAGACAGTCAGGCATATGACAGGTGAAACTCACATTCAGAATAGCGGTCTTTATAGCTTTGTTTTCAACGATATCAACAACCTTTGCTAGGAGATAACCTGTTTGCCAAGCGAATGCACTTCCTGGTTCCATAATTATCTTCAGTTGCGGATAACGGCTATGTAATCCCTGCAGGGTTTTTACCAGCAGTTCTATATCATATCCTTCGCGGGTCATCAGATGTCCACCCCCCAGATTAAGCCATTCAGCCTGTTTCAGGACGCTTGCAAATCGTGTCTCCACATGTTCAAGGGTGCGCATAAGCGTATCGGAACCATTCTCGCACAGACAGTGTACGTGCAGACCGCTGAT
>DEJD01000011.1:8017-8921 GCA_002353215.1 Prevotellaceae bacterium UBA2757 | reverse complement strand
AGAACGCAGCATACTGAAAGAATCCACCCCTATGCAGACCGGCAAGAGCTATATGCTGCATCACCTCCTGTTCTACGTTGAGAGTAGCCGTTCCATGCTTTTGGGCATATGCTGCCACCATTTGATCGAATATGGTCATTGCTTTATGATTTTTACAAGGTTATTCAATATGGTTTCCTTTCGCCCCATCCTGGCACAATCCTCGATGACGTTAATATCAAAGGTGGACAGTTCATCAACATCAAAGCGAAGGTCTTCTTCCAAATACCGCCAAAGTCCCTTGACTGACTGCTGTGGCAAATATGAGTCGCGAATAATCATATCGCAAAGTGCTTTCTCTCTGCTTGCCATCAGGAAAGTCACTCCATCCTCCGTCACTCTATTTACACCGAGGGGAAAATAGTCTGGTTTCACCTGATGATATGTAAATCGGCCTAATGAATTCTCAAACATCCGAGTGCGCTTAGTCGTCACCGATGTCATAGTATATGTTCTTTCAGGTATCAGTCCGTACCATCGCAATGCCCATTGCAGTGACACGTACGAAGGACCATATATATGATTTGCACACAAACAGGCATTAACAGGCATTCCACTCACCTGGTCGCTAACTACATAAAGACCACGCTTCAAACGTATCAGCTGCCCATCCTTCTCAAGAGCCCTGATTTTCTCGTTTGGCGAAGAAAAGTTATCAAAACAGGCAGCAATAGTGCCCGTTAGCACAGGTACATTTCCCAATCTTATCAGAGGATTAACCTTCATTACTATATGGTTTATGGCGCAAAATTATAAAAAAATTGCACAGAAAACAAATATTTTCTTGGTTTTCTGTGCAAATTTCATAAATCTAAAGTAACTGGCAAACGTAAACTCGCTTAACTATACACGCTAGCTAAGGTTT
>DEJD01000011.1:6268-7925 GCA_002353215.1 Prevotellaceae bacterium UBA2757 | reverse complement strand
CGGTTGGTAATGATGCCATTTACATCGAGATGGGGAACTTCTGTGCCTTCGAGTGTCCATACTTTCACCTGTTTGCCGTGATTGTGGATGTCATTGAGGAATGATTTGGTGAGCCATCGATAATTCATATTGAATGAATGGATGTAGTCGTATTTCTCGTAACTGAAGGAGGAGATATGAAATCCGTCGATGATGAAAGGCAGTCCGGGAAGTTTGCAGAACAGGAGTTTTTCAACACATATTGAAGGGTCGAGGCGGTGGATGGTCTCCAGGGCAGAGTCATCGAACGACTGCACTACCACCCATTCCTTTGCCTGATAGTGATTGATTGTCTGCAGAAGGAGTTCTTCTATTCCCTGATAGATGTTGTTGGTGCGTTTTATTTCGATAAGCAACTGACAGGGGTTTCCCTTACTGCGAACCTCCTGAAACAATTCAAATACTTCGTCGATGGAGGGCACCAGCTGGTCGGTCAGTTGTGCAGACGAATCTTTCACACGATACTGACGGATTTCGTCAAAGGTCTTTTCGCGAATCTTACCTTTTCCGTTGGTTGTTCTGTCAAGGGTCTGGTCATGACAAACCACTATCTTACGGTCTTTGGTGAGATGGATGTCAATCTCTATCATATCTGCTCCGGCTTCAATACCTTTCCGGTAACAGGCAAGAGTGTTTTCAGCACCTATGGATGCTCCACCACGATGTCCGACAATCACTATATGTTTCAATTCGTCCTTGTCGTAACCTGTTTTATAAAAGAGTTGCAACAAAACCGGATAAGCAAGATAAACCACTAATAAGAGTGGCAAAAACAACCATAACCACATTTTACGTTTCATATTTTTACTCCAAAGAAGTGTTTGATAAATATTTTCACACCTTGTTCATACCAGGCGAATGAGTCTTTCGATTTTGTAGCAGCTGCAATAGCCTCGATGGCAAAGTCGTCTGCCGCACCTACGTTAATCAGTCCCCACATAAGGAAGTTTCCGAACCGATGAGTAAGCAAATCGGAGAGGGTCTCACCACTTGGATGATAGTTAAGGATTTCCTCACGATACTGGTCTGCACCGGGAAAACTCATGCCTGCTATCTCTCTCTGTATGAAATTGTCGATGGTCTGAGGGGCATAGTTTTTGGCAGTACTTAATATATTACCCACAACCCGAACCAGATCGTACTGATAGATTCCGTCTCTTTCCAGAGTCACGGCATTCAGAGCATTCACCTTTGCCTGGGTATCATAGCGCAAGAGGATATGCTTGAGCAGGAGCAGAGCAGTTTGTATATATCCTATGTCGGTAATGAGTTCCGATATGTTTTCAATCAGGTTGAACAGCAGTTCCTTGTCGTTGGTGTCGATTGCCAAGTCGATGAGTTCAAAGAACTTTGGCACCGGGCGTTCGTCACCCTCCAAGGGAACTCCGTCGCCTGAGCGCGAACAATAGACTACAGCATACCAGCACATGAGATTGCGTTTGTACAATCCTCGTGTGTTTGCGCGTTCGCTCCGTCTGGCACGGAAGAGTCCGCGATTGCGGCAAGTCCAGTCGGCAGACTCCCGAGCAAAGACTTGCAAGAGGTTGTCGTCAACATTCTCAGGACTGTTATGTGCAAGCTGATAGAGCACATAAAGCATAGACATCTGACAGTAGTC
>DEJD01000011.1:5688-6209 GCA_002353215.1 Prevotellaceae bacterium UBA2757 | reverse complement strand
ATGACAAAGAGACTGAAGCTGTCGCCTGTCTTATATGCAGACAGAATCTTATTCTTCAAGGCTGCAAAACGCTGTTCCTCCGCCAGACATTCAGGCGAGTTATTATTGCGACCGAAGCGTTCGAAATGGTGGGCAAAGGTCATCAGTTCGTCGATATCTGAGCGCTGCCAAGATTCTCCATGATAGTCATTATCCCTGAAGGTATCATCATCCCAGAACGTCTGATATTCTATTGCATTATTCACATAGTCGGACTGGAAAGTCACCTGCCGTTTCATGGCAATCTGGAATATAGGCATGAAAAGACGGACTACGAAAAGATTTCCGGTCAGGTACTTGAATATGGATTTCAGTTCGGAGAACATATCGCTGACAATGTGTCTGGACTGTTCGTCCTCTTTTCCGGAATAATCGATTATCATCAGCACACAAAGACGTGAAGCAGTCTCCACATACCTCATGGCTCTTGTGCGGTTTTTCTTCAGGGCGAAATTGCGTATCAGTCCCCTACTCCTGATATT
>DEJD01000011.1:5327-5626 GCA_002353215.1 Prevotellaceae bacterium UBA2757 | reverse complement strand
TTAGACAGATAATAGGCATACATGCAGACATCATTTCGGATGTCGCTGATAGGGTCGAGCATCACCCTCCACAGAAGTCCGAACGCATCGTGACTGTAGAGTCGTTCGTTGAAATAGTCAGTAAGCAGAATGCCATTGACAATACTCACTGAAGCCAGTTTTCTGATACGCATAGTAGGAGCCAGCAGTGCGGACAGGCGCTTATGCTCTGCTATCACATTTGCATCAGCCTTATTCGATTGGATAATCTGTACTACATTATTAAACGATTCGATGGTTTCATGTTCTTCCTCTCTGGA
>DEJD01000011.1:5124-5258 GCA_002353215.1 Prevotellaceae bacterium UBA2757 | reverse complement strand
GTGTTGATGGTTTCAGTAGCGAGAGAGAGCACAGTGAAATCCTCACCCCAACGGTGTTCGAGTTCGATGAGAGTAGTGAAATCCCCATGTTGTGTGCAGTCCATAAGCAAAGCGTTGCGTATGGCACCCATATA
>DEJD01000011.1:3785-5008 GCA_002353215.1 Prevotellaceae bacterium UBA2757 | reverse complement strand
AGGAATCGTTCGTAAACAAACTGAATATATTGGTGTTCACCTTTCTGATCGGCTCTGCGCACTTCTTTCAAGATAGGTCTGTCGGCTTTGTTCAGCAATTCGGCATAGGCAATACTGATACCATCCTTCTTGTATAAAAGGCAAGCCAGATGATGCAGTTCCGAGGTGGAATCCTGATAAGCCATTCTCAGTTCTTCGACAGACAGACCGTCGATAGGAGAACCGTTCATATACTGATTGAGGATATAGTCGGACACACCCTCCAGAATCTCGCGCTGGCGGTTTCCGGCATAAGAGTTTCCGATGCTATCCATCATCTGGGAAAAGAGCGACAGAGAGGTATATCTCTCCGGTTCTGCAGGCAGTTGGTTACCGAGGAAATTGGAAGAGGTGAATTTGAGAATCAGCGGGTCTTTGAGACGGAGTATCACCCTGCGGTCCAACTCATCGAAAGGTGTGTGCATCTGGTACAACTGCTGGTAAATACCATATGCCCGTCGGGTTTCCTCATTGTCGAATCCTCTGACCATGCAGTCCTCATCGTCTCTGAGGAAAAGAACTTTATTGTCTGCCTCCACTGTGGGTAAAACGACATTCTTCCAAGTGTATATTCTACAAGTAAACAACACCTTGAAGTGTGTATAACCGGAATCGCCGAAGAGTCTGATAATAGCTTTATATAGAGCTAAAGGACCCTCCATGTCATTTTCTGCCTCACAATACTTCAGGCACTCGTTCAAGGCATCAAAGAAGATGTATATATGCTGATTATTCTCCACTGCTTTCGCGTGAACAGTATCGAGAAGACGGACTATATCCTTCCTGTAGCTATAGCCGAAAGTCTGTTTCAACAGATTGTCGAGTGTGCAGTCGGCAAAAGTAGAAGAACTGAAAATAAGCACTGGTTTATCCTGACCTATAAGCTGTTCAGTCCAGTAGCACAGCTGGTTGGTCTTTCCCTGTCCTGCCTCTCCTGTAAGCGGAAAGACAGTCGAGTCACTATCCCAAAACGAATGCAGGGTACGAGTCAGTTTCTCACGTTCGACAAACAGTTCCCTGTTATATTTTTTCTCTGCATAAACCCTCTCAAGGAACCGTGACGACTCTTCCTGCATACAGAGTTTTATCTCCTTCCAGTTGAGGTCTTTCGCTATGTCGAACGACGGCACAATACGCTGCAGATCACGGTCGATGGCAGCATTCATGTCGTAGGTAGCCAAGGT
>DEJD01000011.1:2873-3717 GCA_002353215.1 Prevotellaceae bacterium UBA2757 | reverse complement strand
TAGTCTTTCTCGTTGGCAAAGACCAGAGGATACAGGTCAATGCTCCATCCTTCCGTTCCGTTGTAAGTAATTCGGTATCTGTCCTGACTGATATCATATGTGCAGAGAGTGAGCGGTCTTAAAGCCTCAAGGAGTTTGAGAAGTCGCGTCTCCATCTGACCTACCACATCCCGATAGATATTCTCTGAGAGAGTTGTGCTGTGTCCGCGGTATTCGTTTCGCAACTGAATAATACTCGGAGTATGCTTATTGCCAAGCATGATATTATTGCGCTTTTCGAATATATTCTCTGCAAAAGCAACAGTCAGCGGATTACCGGGCATGAACTTGAATGCAGCCAGCAGAAGAGGATTGAGAAGGTCGTTGAACCAGTCGCCCAACGACAACGGGCGCTTCTGGTCTATCTTATTGACATATGCCTCAAGCACCTTCTTCACCTGCTGACTCTCAGGCAGTTCTTGCAGAAGACGCAGAAAAACGAATGAGATAAAAGGAGTGGATATCTCGAAAAAGTCGAGAATATGGTTCATAGCCTTCCCATACTGATGCTGACTTAGAGCAGCAAATGCTTTTTCAACAGGAAACGACAGAGTATAAGGGAGTTTTGCAACGGATTGCTCTAATAGTGCCTCATAGTCATTAGTTTCTTCTTCGGTATAATTATTAAGGAATGAAGCCATAAACCGCAGTCATTTATTGTTTTGCATGCAAAAATACCATTTTTTCTTCATTCATATATAATTCTTGAATAATTAATTGCTAATTTTGCGTCATAAATCATACGAATAAAAATGGCAGTTACTCATCAGCATACAGCTTTCCTGTGCGGACACTTCAAGATGTC
>DEJD01000011.1:0-2800 GCA_002353215.1 Prevotellaceae bacterium UBA2757 | reverse complement strand
AAACGATTCTTCTATCCCGAATTCGTAGATTTCTGCTACTCCGATGAGACAGACAAAAACTGTGTAAGATATGTCCGAAATATCAACGAGACACAGGACATCATCCTAAAGGGCAAGACTCTGCACTATACAATAAAAGAGATTACCCTCTACCTGATGCCATTCGGAATGGCTATGTTCTCGATACACATAGAACAAGAGACCTCATGTCTCGACGACTGCACTTCCCTACTCTTCAGTCTGCGTTCTATCGACTACTACACAGAATGTCATGAGTTGTTCATAGCGAAAGCCATTCAACCACTATTGGATGTGTTCAAAGCTCTTACAGGAACAACACCCGAAAGTTACTCGGAACTGATAGACAACGGAAACAAACTGCGAATATTCCAGGTAATCAACTCCGACGACAAAGAGATGGCAGCACTACCTGAGTCGGAAAAAGACATGTTGCTCTACGAGCTTGCCACCCTCTCACGAATAACCAAACCAGGAGAGGTGGACGAATACAGTCCGTCGGAATCATACCTGCAGAAAACGATAGACCAGAACAAGATTTCAGTATTCCGCAACTGGAGTGCAATAGCTCTGATGGACACCTTTACGATTCTCGCTTTCGGAGCGTCGGAGAGATTCGTATCAAACTGGAGCGACAGTTATTTCCGTATGATTTATATCCACAGCATCTTCCAGAAGAGCTATCTGTTCAACCTTAATATACGTTTCAGAAACACACTCGCACAACCGAGTCCCACATGGAAGTCAAGGCTGCAAAGTCTGAACCCGAATCGTACGGACATCAGCAAACTGCTCGACGAATATGAATCGTTCGAACAGAAATGCTGTTTCCATAAGATTTCCTATAATTTCCTTCCGCTGGAAATAGCTGAAGCTATCGACAAGGGACTGGAAATACGTGAAGAACGTGAACAACTGTACAGTATGATGGAGAAAGAGAAGAACCGCAGAGACGAAGCAAACGACACGATGGTGAATACCTCGCTCTTCTGTATTTCCCTACTAACCCTCTTCTCTGCAATATGGGACCTCAGCTGTTTGCTCGACCAGATGTACCCCTTCGCAGAATATCTTGGCGGACAGACATTCGGTTATCGCACAGTAGCCATACTTCTCTTCCTGACTGTCTGCCTCGTATTGATCAGTATATTCCGAAGAAGGAAATCAAGCTGAAAGGAGCAGTTAACTTAATCATACATCATACATATGCATCGTAGCGGCCGTCATCCTCATCCTTGATGATGAGCAGTCCGCCACAATGTCTGTTTATCTCATTATAGGTGGCTGTCAGGTCTTCAAGGGTTTTGAAACTGTGGCAGTCGGAGACCCTGTCCTCCTGACATATGATGATGGGGCCCAGAATCTCCCTACCCTGTCCGTAGAGAATAGTTCCGATGGCATTATCGTTCAGTCCCTTCATCTGGGCATCACGGTCGCAATACATCACCAACGACAGGTCGAGTTCTGCCGCCTTAGCTATCTCCTCCAACAGAGGTGAGTAGTGGACAGCATCGAGTCCGTCGGCGCCGATGAGTGTTTCACCCATCTCGCGGTAGGTCTTCATCTTATAAACATCAGCTTTCTCTATGTCGAGATGACCAGACGGCCAGATTATGATTACCATCGGGTCTATAGGAGTCTTGGGAGGTCGTGCAGGTTTCAGTTTGGGAAAAAGGGGCATCCAGTAGCGCTCCAGTTCCTCTTTGTGTTTCAGAAGGAAAGCAGGGTCATCCACACGACTCAGTCGTATCAGACAGTCCGTATCCTTTGGTGAGTATCGGCAGGTGCGCAACCACAGTTCGCCGATCTTCTCCTTGCTCAGCGGTTCAGGCCATTCGCCTTCCTCTGCCAACTCAGCTATCTTCTGGATGCATGTAGTATCACCCCATCGGGCTCCCTGTTTCAGGTAACCGAAGGCGCGTTCCTTATCGATAGCATAACCCTTTTCTCCGTAATAATAATCTGCAAACAGAAGGTAAGCACAGAGACCTTCAAGGCGCTCCAGTCCCAGGTGCAGGCGTTTGTCAATGGTTTCGTGCAGTGCAGTCTGTTCTTCTTTGCTCATCTCCATAAATTCCTCTTCGTCAATATACGCCTGATGGATGCAACAGAAACCGTCTCCCTTCTCGATGCCCTCCTCGATGTACTCATCTGCAAGAGCCATATTACCACGTGCCGAATAGATATCATAGAGATAATAATAGTCTTCTACCTCACCCAGTTCTATAGCTTTCATATACTGTTCGGCAGCATCGTCTTTGCGGTCCATCTGCTCATAGGCATATGCCAGGTAGGTGTACCACTGCGGATCGGGGTCGTCAGCAGTTTTCAGACGTTCCTCTATCTCCTTTGCCACCTCCTCCGGTTGGGCATCACAGTGTAAACCGTAGATACGTCGGCGCGCATAGTTCAGAACTGCCTTTTCGCTGCCGCGTCGGATAGCACTCTCCTGCAACTCGTCACACTTCTCCACATCCATCCTGTTCTCTTTCGTTTCGCCCCAGTACCACATCGAAGCATAGAAAGCAAGGGCATCGGGCACCTGCGCCTCGGCTGCAAGGAAGAGTTCCTCGGCTTCCTGTATCGATGTGTCGGTAGGGTTGTTTATATAGAGCCAGCGTCCGTAGGCATACTGCGCATAGGCATCTCCCTGCACGGCAAATTCCCTGACCTTCTCTATGTCTGCCCTGTCAATTTTAATGACGCGCGCTTTAGTACGGAACCTGCGCAGAAAAGTCTCGTCGTGGGTCAGTGCAAGAGGCTCAGGTATTGTATGATGAGT
>DEJD01000106.1:7959-8138 GCA_002353215.1 Prevotellaceae bacterium UBA2757 | reverse complement strand
ACTCAGCAGGCTGTGGCGAAGGGACATAACTGCGAACCTATTCCGTTTGTGGATAGCGACTCGGCGATGCAGGAGGCTCTGGACATAGCAGAGAAGGCAGACGTAGTGGTTTGTGCTATGGGTGAATGTGCATGGATGAACGGTGAGGGTACGAGTCGTACGAGTCTGGAGTTGTACCC
>DEJD01000106.1:7515-7864 GCA_002353215.1 Prevotellaceae bacterium UBA2757 | reverse complement strand
TGGATGCTATCATGAATGTGTGGTACGGCAGCGAGTGTGCCGATGCTCTGTGCGATGTGCTCTTCGGAAAGGTGTCGCCTTCGGGCAGGCTGACTGTGTCGATGCCGCGTGCTACAGGTCAGGAACCATTATACTATAATCATCTGCCAACGGGACGGCCTGTTGCCGATGGAACCAAGGATTATAAGGTGTGGAGTCCAAATTATCTGGACGTGGTGCAGGGACCGCTCTACCCATTCGGCTACGGACTTACATACAGCTCTTTCAGCTATGGAGACCTGAAACTGAGCAGCACAACGATGAAGAGCGACGGCAGCATCACTGCAAGCATCACTGTGACAAATACGGG
>DEJD01000106.1:1665-7461 GCA_002353215.1 Prevotellaceae bacterium UBA2757 | reverse complement strand
AGCGTGAGTCGTCCTGTGAAGGAACTGAAGGATTTCCAGCGCGTAACTCTGAAGGCAGGAGAAAGCCGCAATGTGGAGTTTCACATCACGGCTGACAAACTGAAGTTTTATGATTATAATCTAAACTATGTTCTGGAATCAGGAGAGTTCGAAATCATGGTTGGAGGGAACTGCAGAGAGGTGAAAAATAAACGGATAGAGGTTAGAGGTTAGAGGTTAGAGAATTAAGAATGAAAAATGAAAAATGAAAAAATTCTGTGATTTCCGTGGTTTCTGTGAGACAATGAAAAATTGACAATTATTCTTTGAAGGCATCCATGATGGCGGTGGGGGCTGCGTTGCTGTCGAAGGCACCGAGTTTATAGCCGCCTGGCAGGCACTGGGGTTCCCAGTAGAATATGCCGCGACAATGACCGTCGGTCTGGGTGCGGGCTTCATGGATGACACGCGAGAGCTGGCGCCTACCCTCTTCCATCACTTCGGGATGCTTCTCATCCACTTCGTAACCGGTTTCGACTATCATCACGTCGCAACCATATTTCTTGCTGACATGACGTATGTTGGCTATGCAATCGGTGATGATGCTGTCGGCACTGAGTTCGGGATGTCCCTCCATAGCCCAATAAGGATAGAGCGACATGCCTACCATATCGAATTTTCCTCCATATTTCAAGAGGGTGTCGAGGTTGTGGTCGTAGATGTTCTGACGGTGTCCCCTGTCAAGATGGACGATGACGATAGCATCGGGGAATACTTCTTTCACTGCATCGTAGCCACTACGGATGAATCCGGCATATTGCTGCGGCTGAGTCTTTATATGTCCCATGGAATGGGTGATAGTAGTCTTTCCGTCGGCATCCTTCACTTCCCATCCGCGTTCATCGGTCTTCACGCTCCACAAGAGACCATTGGTAGTTTCGTTGCCCACCTGAACCCAACGGGGAGTGATGCCGTTGTTTTTCAGATGCGTGAGTACTTCGATTGTATGATTGCGCACATCCTGCAACATCTCTTCGTAGGTGTGTCCTAACCAAGCTTTGGGAATGGGCTGTTTGCCAGGGTCTGCCCACGAGTCGCTATAATGGAAATCGACCATAAAGTCCATACCAAGTGCCTGGGCACGTTTCGCAATGGTGAGCAGTTCGTTTTTGTCGCAAGACCCTCCTCTCGGGTTTACCCATACGCGCATACGGATAGCACTAATCTGATAGTCGTTTTTCAACATCTCAAGACATTCGCGTTCGCGTCCGCTACGGTCGTGAAACTTAACACCACGACGTTCCTGACCAAGCAGGAAGCCTACGTCGGCTCCCTTCACAAACGATGTGTCGGTTTTTGGAGTCTGTGCCCAGACAGTCGAGCTGACGACTGCAAGGGCACAGAATATTAGTTGTTTTAAATGAGGCATTGGGGTTAGAGGTTAGAGGTTAGAGGTTAAAGAGTTTTCGTTTTCGTTNNTTAGAGGTTAGAGAATTAAGAATTAAGAATTAAAAATGAAAAAATTCTGTGATTTCCGTGGTTTCTGTGAGACAATGAAAAATTGATAATTATTCTTTGAAGTTTTTCTTTTCGATGGTCCAGGAGTCGTAGCCGGAGAGGTCGCCCTGGAGGAAGAGACGGTCGTAGTCTTTGTTGCCCTTCAACTGCCAGTCGAGCCAACTGCGAACCATACGTGCGTTGGCGCCTCCGTTGGGTTGTTCGTAGGTGCCTCCGTGTCCGCTCTTAGTGTTGTCGGCAAGTACTACAGGCACTTTCTTGATGGACTTGTAGTCGATCTGTGCGTTCTGCCAAGCTATGTCGGATGTGCCGCCAACGAGGTAGAGGATTGGGGCATGAAGGTTTTTGAGCGATTTGGCACTCGCGCCTGCCATTTCCATCTTTCCCATTCCGGCATTGAGGATGAGGTAGGTCTTCAGACGTTTGTCGGCTGCGTTGGCAAGTACCTGAGCTCCGCCGCACGAATGACCTGCTGCTGCAATCTTCTCTGTGTCGATTCGTTTGTAGTAGTATGATGTGGAATCGGCTGCCTGCTGGCAAATCCAGTCGAGGGCTTTCTGAACCATTGAAGAAGGTGTGTGTTTGTCGTTCTCGTGCTGAGCAAACATCTGGAGTTCGCCTATAGCCACAACTACATATCCGTGGGAAGCGATGTCGGTGAGCATATTCTCATAACCGATGCTGGTGTCCATACAGCCGCCGTTGCAGAATACGAGTACGGGCAGGGCTCCACGAGTGCGTCCAACCGCGTTGTTGATATCGGCAGGACGATATACGACGAAGTCTGACAGACTCTTCTCACGAACAGCTACAGCCTTGAAACGTCCGCTTCCCCCTAAATCAGGGACTTTCAGTTGTTCGATGCTCAGAGATTCGTCATTATGCTTCAAGTTGCGTGCAAAGAAGGCGTCGAGGGCTGGACGTGTGAATTCCAGTTGTTTATCGAATGCCACTCCATGATCGCCTCTTACTTTTACATAGTCTAAATTAGCACCAGCCTTGTGCATCTTCATCACCCAATCCTCTGTGAGGTTAGGACGAACAACCGGGTCGTCGGCACCTTGCAGTACGAGAAACGGAGTTTTGCTCTTTCCTATATGTCCTATAGGCCACCATTCTGTATGGTCTGCCCAAGGACCAGGGCGACCGATTTCTGTAGGAGGTGCTCCACCGGCTGCACAAGCAATATCGGCTGTAAGACCAGCCATAAGGGAGAGGTGTCCGCCTGCTGAGTGGCCATAGGTGCCGATGCGGTCAGGGTCGATACCCAGTCGCTGTGCGTTGGACTTCATCCAGCGAACGGCTGCCTGTACATCTTCGATGCAGGCTGGAAGAGGTGCTTCCTGCACGAGGCGGTAGTTCATATTGCATACTACATAACCCTTCATGGCATAGTCGATCATGAGGGCACGATATACGTAGTCGTTCTTCGAACCGGCACTCCAGCCGCCACCATGAATGATGAGGATGGCAGGACGGTTCTGTTGTGGTCCGAACTGTGGCTGGGCAAGGTCGAGTACGGTACTCTTGCCTACGTCGGTACGATACGGAACGTTTTCTGTAACTGTGATTTTGCGTTCTGTCTGCGCTGCCGCTGTGAGCGAAAGCAGAAATAAGGTTGCAAAAAGTAATTGTTTCATAGTTTTATGGTTTAAGGAATTTACGAACTATAACCGGTGACCCGAAAGAATAATCGGGCAAGGAGACGACTGCTGAGGTGCGTTCGCCGAGGTGTATTCCTAATGCGGACTGTGTGGTGCTGCAAAGATACATACCTGAGAGCGAATATACAAATACCTCGTCGTCAGATTCTGAAGCTGCGGAAGCAACGGATGTAATGTCAGCCTGAGCGGGTGCTGCCTGACCTTCGAGCGGGAAGATGCGCAATAAAGGCATTTCAGGAAAACCGGAACGAGTGGAAGATACAAACTGCAGGGCGTGTTCCCCTGTCTGCGGAATCTCCACGTCGATTGTCTGATATGCATCGGTTTTGGCGGAAAGGTATTGTCTTCCGATGCTGTCGCCATCGAGCAGTATTTTCATGCTTCGGAAAGAAGAAGAACTGTATTTGAGTACCAGTCGGTATTTGCCTGCCGCGGAAAAGGACACGCCCCAAGTGGCTGTTCCTTCTTTATTATCAGCATCTGCTATAATCGGATTTTCGAACAGTCCGGATTCACCCACGAAGAAAGTAGCTGTATCGGAAATCTGTATGTTTTTCGATGTATCGGTAGTCTTAGACCATGCGGTATGTATTCCTACCGAAGCATTGGATATAGCGAACGGAACGGTAACTGTTGTACCTGTTTCGGCTGGATCAGGAACCAGATATACACCTGCTGATTTATTGTCGAGATAGAACTGCACGGACTGAATGCGTCCCTTACGTTTATGCTGGATGCGTGTTTGCAATTCTATATCGCCCGTCCCGACTGTCTGACCATCAGCGGGGAATTGCATACTTGTCTTCATAACCCATGCAACCTCTGTATGTTTTACGCCAAGAAAGGCATCCATCATAACTGTAGGTTTTCTGGTAGCCTCATCCCAGGCACCCATATCGTAACCGCCCATGGATTCAGGTTCCCAGTAGAAGCAACCCAGGTCGCCATTCTTTATCATGCGATCCATAACCCCAACCATATACTGATTGCCTACAACAGCCTCACGAGGATAATGCCCTGTTTCTACTATCATGCAAGGTGTGCCGTAACGCTTTTTCAAGTCGTTTATATTTGCCATCACCTTAGTTATCATTGTCGGACCGTCGAGATGTGACCAACGAGGATAGGCGGAAAGACCTATAATATCCCATTTGGCACCGTTTTTCTTCAATCCGTCGAAAATGCTGCGGTACAGGGAGTTGTCGTGTCCGTCGGGCAGATGTACGATTACCTGTATTGAGGGGTCAACAGCCTTGACTGCTTCATAGCCGCTGAGTACGAATTTGGCAAAAGCTACCGAGCCTCCCTGATTGGTCTGACCTACCGGATAGAGCATGCCGCGCTTCGTTTCATTACCTACCTGAACCCATTTGGGTATGATTCCTGCTTCCTTGATGGCAGAGAGCACATCGTAAGTGTGGTCATACAAGTTCTTCGCCAAGGCATCCACGCTATGGTCTTTCCATGCGGCAGGAATGGTCTGGCTGCCCGGATCGGCCCATGTGTCGCTATAGTGAAAGTCTATCATAACTCCCATTCCTTTTGCTTTGGCACGCTTACACATAGCGACCACTTCCTGCTTACTGCTTGCTCCGGAAGCTACTGTCCACACACGAAGACGGATATTATTTATACCCTGTTCCTTCAGTATCTGCAGAATGTCCATCTGCTTACCGTTCTTATCAAGCCACTTTGTGCCCCAACTCTCCATCTGTGGCACGAAACTCACATCGGCACCGAAAGCAAAATCCTCGTGTTCGTAACGATTGAAAACACTGTCGGTAACGGTGTAAGCGAAGCTACTCGTTAATACGGACATCAACGTAAGCAAAAGAATTATTCTTTTCTTCATAACCAACAATTTAAATTATGTAATATCGAATTAAATTATGTAATATCGAAGCTAAAAGAATCCGAACATCATCGTATAGCATGGTCGGCACCTACATCTACCCCATTCCATGCTTTCTTAGCTGTCCAGTCGCGAGGAGGGGTAGCCCAGAAAGAATCGGTGGAGGGCAGTCCGAGGGGAAGGAATGCAGCTGTACAGAGACCGGGGAAGAAGCCTGAAACCCAATGGTCGTAGCGCACCGTCTGCAGTTTACCTTTTTCGTATGTACGCGGCAGGGCATCCTTTTTGTCCTTCAGTGCATCCGCAAGAATAAGAGTCTGGCTTGTGGCACGCTTCAATCCGCGATCCACCAGTTGTGCCATAGACTCTGTTTTACTGTTTTCCGAATTCGCATCGAAGGCTGTAGCTCCGAATACGGAGCTACAGCTGATGCTTGCTGAATAAAGCAAAAATAGACAGATGTGTGTTTTCATGATACAGATTATAGCATGGTTTTTATTCGCATGATAGTAAATGACATTGGAGGAAATTCATAATCGAACTGTTTTCCGAACTTTCCGAAGAAAGTGGTTACCGGAGACAGTTTCGTAGGGTTATCAAAGGTGTTTTCATCGTTTGCATCACCAGAAAGTGTAATCACCTTGCCTGTAGGCATGATGTTCTTGGCACCTGCAATATCAAAACTGCGCTGGTAAGGTTTGTCGGTTCCGTTGACTACCTTGATGATGAGTTCGCCGGACTTTTCGTCGTAACCGGTCTGACAGAAGAGACGAGTAGGAACAG
>DEJD01000106.1:0-1626 GCA_002353215.1 Prevotellaceae bacterium UBA2757 | reverse complement strand
TCGGATGTCGTACCATTTGTTCTCAGCTACAGACTGACGATGACGGCGACCTATCACATCGATTACTCTGCCGCGAGTGAGTGGCTGAATGGCTGTAGTACGATTGTTCCAACCACCTACATTGGCAGCAAAGCCGTTACGTCCTTCGGCATCGAGTCCATAGTAGATAAAAAAGCCTTCGGCGCCCGACAGTTTGCGAGCTTTCAATTCAAGAGTGTAGTTGTCACTCTGAAAGTCCGGCAACTGAGCCATTGCCAACTGTTCGTCAGAAGTCTGTCGAATTACCTGACTGTCAACAGTCCATTTTCCCTTTTTTGCTTTCAATTGGTCAACTGCTACTTGTCGAGTATTGCCGTCAGCTGTAGTAATCTTTATATCTTTATATTCACATTGAGTTGCATAACTGCCCACTCCGATGCCACCGGGACGGAACGGAAGAGCCACACCCTCAGTGGTCGTCTCGCTTACAAATACGTTGTATGTAGGACGGTTCTCCGCTGCCATCTGCTGCACATAATATGAAGCACGGCCATATACCTTACTGCTGTTGATATGTATCAGATTGCAAGGCCAGTCGCGACGGTTTTCATTTTCGAACAGAGGAGCATAGCTGGACATCTTGACCACGTCGCTATTACGTTCCATACCCATGATGAAAGCTGCCTCGCTCAGGGCTGCGAGCAGATTGCCTGCCCCTACTCCACCATTGCAAGCATATTCGCCTACATAGATATCGCGTGTGCGTGGAGCATCGTCGAAGAGGTGGTTGTTGTTGAAGAAGAAATCGGGATTGCGATACCAGTGCGGATCGACCATATAGTCGCCTGGAATCTGGTCAAGCAGCGCCTCGGTGTGTCCCAAGGTGTTGATAAAGATAATCTGCGGATATTCTGCCTTGAGTTTTTTGAATATGTAATTGAAGTGTTTTACGTATTCAGGACCTACATTTTCATTTCCTATCTCAACATATTTAAGAGGGAACGGAGCGGGATGTCCGGCTTCTGCGCGCATCTTTGCCCATTTGTTCTTAGCCGGATCGGCAAGTGCATAGTCAATGGCGTCGCGGAAATCCTGAATGACAGCATCCATATCTGCATCACTGCTTACGAAGTCTCCATTGCGAACTGAACAGGACATGCCTGCATTATCAACAAACATTCCGTCCATGCCAAGGTCTTCGCAGAACTGAAGGAACTCATGATAGCCCATCCCCCACGTGGCGCGATAGCCCCATAAATCCCATTCGCCACGGCGAGTCATAGGGTCGCCGAGGGTTTCTTTCCACTTCACACGATTCTCGTATGTAGCACCCTCGACGATGCAACCACCAGGCCAGCGCATGAATTTAGGATGCAAATCGACCAGCATCTGTGCCACATCGGCACGCTGACCGTTTTTGCGTCCCTTGAAGGTAGCCTGTGGAAACAGCGACACATAATCTATATATAAGAGTCCCTTCTGGTCGAATTCCAACACCAGTGAACCGTTTCCGGTAGAGCCATTAGAGGTAAGAGTAGCCGTGAGTTCTGTCCAATCCTTATAATTACGGCTGAGGAGGTTAGTTGACGCAATAATGTTACCATTATCACCGTTCTGCAAGGATACTTTTATATTTCCTTTGTAATT